>JBDLVY010000242.1:0-12841 GCA_039804545.1 Bacteroidota bacterium
CAATCATTCGAGCATAGGCTATTGCAAACTCAAAGGACCGTTATTTATTGAATATCGAAATGACAAAGCACTTTTGCTCCCCGAATTTGATTATGAATGTCATGGCATTGAAGATCCAAGACTGGTGAAAATTGAAGATACTTATTATCTCACTTTTACCGCTTATGACGGAGTAAATGCATTAGGCTGTTTGGCCACCTCCAAAGACCTGGTGCATTTTGAAAAAAAGGGCATTATTGTGCCACAAATTACCTATGAAGAATTCAATGACTTGGCCCAAGCCAAAACCCTTATTAATGATAAATATTTTAGGTACAATCAACACGACAACATCCTTGAAAAAGAAGGCGAAAAGATGCTTATATGGGATAAAAATTTAATCTTTTTTCCTCGGAAAATAAACGGAAAGTTGTTGTTCCTGCATCGCATTCGACCCGAAATACAATTAGTGGTAGCTACTGATGATTTAGCGAATTTAAACGATCAGTTTTGGAAAAATTATTTCCTGCATTTTGATGAATACATCGTGCTACAACCCAAATACAAACACGAAGTCAGTTATATCGGTGGTGGCTGTCCTCCTATTGAAACCGAATATGGGTGGTTACTGATTTACCACGGCGTGCACGATTCTTTACAAGGTTATGTGTATTCTGCTTGCGCGGCACTATTAGACTTAGAAAATCCACAAAAAGAATTGGCCAGGTTGCCTTATCCGCTGTTTGTACCCGAATTTCATTGGGAACTTAAAGGAGAAGTCAACAACGTTTGCTTTCCCACGGGAGCTGTTGTTTTTGACGATACTTTATACATCTATTACGGAGCTGCCGACGAGAGGATTGCTTGTGCTTCGATTTGTTTATCAGAATTACTAAAAGAATTAATGCTTAATAAAACACTATAATGAAAAATACTGTATCTGATAAAAACCAGCACGAAATTGTATTTATTACTTCTTATCCGCCGAGAGAATGTGGTATTGCCACCTATTCTCAAGACTTGATTTTTGCCTTAAAAAATAAATTTAAAAATACTTTCAAAATCAATATTTGTGCTTTAGAATTGGCCGAAGCCAAACAAAAGTATCCTAAAGAGGTAAGCTATATCCTGGAAACCGATACTCCACAATCATACAAAGAAACTGCCCAGAAAATCAATGAAAACCTGAACATAGAAATGGTTTTGCTGCAACATGAATTTGGCTTGTTCAGAAACCATGAATCCGAATTCATTCATTTTTTAGAACAAATCAACCAACCGATTATTGTTGCCTTTCACACCGTTTTACCGCAACCCGATGAAGCTTTGAAAGCGCAGGTTAAAAAGATAGATAGCTTAGCTAAATCGATTATTGTCATGACTCAAACTTCAGCCAAAATCTTAACGGAGGACTACGGAATAAACAGTGACAAGATAGAAGTGATTCCACACGGAACCCATTTGGTGGCTCATTTAGACAAAACTGTTTTAAAAGAAAAATACCATTTAAGCGGCAGAAAAGTATTGGCTACTTTTGGTTTATTGAGCTCCGGAAAATGTATAGAAACGACCATCAGTGCACTTCGAATTGTGGTCAAAAGACATCCAGATGTGCTGTTCTTAGTCATCGGAAAAACGCATCCTACTGTAGTGAAAGAAGAAAGCGAACAATATCGGGAAACCCTTATAAATCAAATCGAAACACTGCACCTACAACACAATGTGCAATTCATCAACCAATATTTACCTCTTGAAGTTCTTTTAGAATATTTACAACTTACAGACATTTATCTCTTTACCTCTAAAGACCGAAACCAAGCCGTTAGCGGAACTTTCTCTTATGCTTTGAGTTGCGGATGTCCCATTATCTCTACCCCTATTCCGCATGCGACTGAGGTTTTGCAAAACGAAACAGGAATTATCGTAGATTTTGAAAACCCAAAACAATTGGCAAAAAAAATCATCGACCTCATCGATAATGAAGCATTGTGTGCTACGATTTCGGCTAACGGAATTCACAAATTAGCTCCAACAGCTTGGGAAAACGCTGCGATTGCTCATGCCTTACTTTTTGAAAGAATTGCTGATAGTGACTTCGACTTAGACTATAAAATACCTCAAGTCAACTTGAATCACCTTAAAAAGATGACCACCAATTATGGTATGATTCAATTCGCCGTAATCAACCAACCCGACATCGAATCGGGCTATACCTTAGACGACAATGCCAGGGCTTTGGTAGCCATGTGTCAACATTATGAATTGACCAACAACAAGGAAGACATTGAATACATTACCCTTTATTTCAACTTTATCAAAAACTGTCTGCAAGAGGAAGGTTATTTTTTAAACTATGTTGATAAAAACAAAAAATTTACCAAACAAAACAACGAAACCAATCTGTCTGATTCGAATGGAAGAGCCGTTTGGGCGTTAGGTTTTTTGATTTCAAAAAGCGAACTATTGCCCGAGACATTAATTAAAGAGGCAAAAGCAACTATGCACCTATCCTTGTCTAATGTATTGAACATACATTCTCCCAGAGCCATGGCTTTTATGATCAAAGGAATTTTCTATAGCAACAGCAACAATAAAACACCTGAATACACCCTGTTGACCAAACATTTAGCTGATAAATTGGTTCAAATGTACAAGCATGAAAACAAAGAAAATTGGCAATGGTACGAAAGCTATTTAACCTATGGCAACAGTATACTGCCCGAAGCCATGCTTTGTGCTTATTTGACTTTGGGAACAAAGATTTATAAAGAAATAGCAATCATTACTTTTGATTTTTTACTGACTAAAATTTTCACCTCTCACAACATCAAAGTCATTTCAAACAAAGGTTGGTTATACCATAATTCTGAATCAACAGAAGAGGTAATCGGAGGCGAACAACCCATTGATGTGGCTTATACCATTTTGGCTTTAAGTAAATTCTACGATACTTTCAAAGACGAGGATTACAAACATAAAATGCATCTCGCTTTCAATTGGTTTTTAGGTAAAAATCATTTGAATCAAATCCTCTACAATCCATGTACAGGAGGTTGTTATGATGGTTTAGAAGAGGATTATATCAACTTAAATCAAGGTGCTGAATCAACGGTGAGTTATTTGATGGCAAGACTTACAATCAAAAAGTATTTTGAAACCCGGGAGGAAAAAATTTCCAAAACCATAAAACTAGAACCCATCATGCATCCAAAAACATACAGACAATGGCAAAATATATCACTCTAAAAAGACCAAAAGATGAGCGCCTTTAAAAAACAAAAACCAACCGCCAAAAAAACGATTGCCCATAAAAATTTGACTATTACAGATACCAGTAATAAATCGCCTTACTCTAAACAAAATATTAAGAAGAAATTTAATGAGTTTGGGGATAAAGACTCATTATAAATCCATTCACTTGAACACAACTTTAAAAAATATTTTTACCGATACGGGAAACATGGCGTTGTTTACGGCAAGATTCTTTAAAGAGCTTTTCAAACCGCCATTTCAAATCAATGAGTTTTTGCGGCAATGTTATGCTGTGGGCTATAAATCATTGCCACTTGTTACCATAACTGGTTTCATTATGGGATTAGTGCTTACCATTCAATCACGTCCTACGATGACCAAGTTTGGTGCCGAAACGTGGTTACCCAGCATGGTATCGCTATCGATTATTAGGGAAATTGCTCCGGTAATTACCGCATTAATCTGCGCTGGAAAAATTGCTTCGGGTATTGGTGCCGAATTAGGGTCGATGAAAGTAACCGAACAAATTGATGCCATGGAAGTTTCGGCTATCAATCCGTATAAATACTTAGTCGTTACCCGAATTTTAGCCACAACTTTGATGGTCCCAATTTTGGTCTTGTATGCCGATTTGATTGGTATATATGGTGGCTATATTGGTTACAACATCCATGGAAACATTAGTTTGTACCGTTATTTTTCGGATGTGTTTGAGCATTTAGAATTTTTAGATGTGCTTCCGGCCATAATTAAAACCTTCTTTTTTGGCTTTTTTATCGGCCTAATTGGTTGCTACAAAGGCTTCAATGCTTCTAACGGAACTGCCAGTGTGGGAATTGCAGCCAACTCTGCTGTGGTTTCTGCTTCACTATCTGTATTTATCATTGATATGCTGGCGGTACAAATAACCGATTTACTCTTTTAGAAATATGAAAAAAGAAACTGTTCTCATCGAAATATCAAATTTGCACAAAACCTTTGGTGAGCATAAAGTACTTGAAGGCATAACCCTCAATGTCAAAGCCGGTGAGAACTTAGTCATCCTCGGCCGGTCGGGTTCAGGAAAATCGGTGGCAATTAAGTGCTTGGTTGGTTTGGTCAAAGCCGATAAAGGTAATATCAAAGTTTTTGGCACCAATATTAAAAATTTAAACGAACATGACCTGAACAAAATCAGAGTTCGTGTGGGTTTTATGTTCCAAAATGGCGCTTTATACGACTCGATGTCGGTGAGACAAAACCTAATCTTTACGTTAAAACATCACACCAAAGACATTTCGAATGATGAAATAGAATTGAAAGTAAACGAAGCCTTAGAAAACGTGGGTTTACTAGAAGCTATTGACAAAATGCCTGCTGAATTATCCGGTGGAATGCGAAAACGAATTGGCATGGCAAGAACCTTAATTATCAACCCCGAAATTATTTTGTATGACGAACCTACTTCAGGCTTGGATACCATAACTGCCAGAGAAATCAGTGAGTTGATTTTGTCTATTCAAAAGAAATTTAAGACAACCTCAATAGTTATTACTCATGATATGGCTTGCGCCAAACTAACGGGTGACCGCATCATGATCATAAAAGAAGGCATCATCAATGCCGAAGGCACTTATACCGAACTCAAGAAAAGCAATGATTCTTGGGTTAGGTCTTTTTTTATATAATTTAATCGAAACATTATGATTAAAAATTCGGGATACGTATGGAAATTAGGAATGTTTATCATCATCGGTATTTTTCTTTTGATAGCAACCATCTATTTTATTGGCAAAACCAAGAATTTGTTTGGCGATACTTTTCAATTAAAGTCAGAGTTTAAAAATGTCAGTGGATTGAAAATTGGCAACAACGTTCGTTTTTCAGGCATTAATATAGGTTCTGTAAAAGAAATCGAATTCCTCTCCGATTCTGCAGTGATGGTGGTTGTAGTAGTGCAACAAAAAGTCCACAAATACATCAAAACAGATGCTATAGCCAGTATCGGTTCGGATGGATTGATGGGCGATAAAGTACTGACCATATCCCATGGTAATACTTCTAAAAAAGTAGTTCGAAACAATGATAAAATAGCTTCCACCAATGCCATAGAAATAGAAGATATCATGAAAAGCGTGAAGGTGAGTGTTGACAATGCCCAAGTGATAACTTATGAACTGGCTGAATTTACCTCTAAAATGAACAATGAAAACAGTGTGCTTTCTAAATTGGTTAACGACGATAAAATGGGTAAATCTCTTGATGCTTCATTGAATAACATACAAAAGGCAACCAAAGGCCTTAATGAAAATATGGAAGCTGCCAAACACAACTTCCTGCTGCGCGGTTATTTTAACAAGAAGAAAAAAGCCGAAGAGAAAAGACTAAAAGAATTAGAAAAGAGCCAAAAGAAAAAAGAAGCAGCCAAGAAAAAGTAAGTCAGCTTACCTAGGAATCTTGAAAGTTTAGCTTAAGATTTTGTAACACTACCAGTAGTTAAATGTTGGAAATTTGTCATTAATAACTGTGAAAAGCACCAAAGTTTCGATCCTTTTTTAAACCCAACAAAATCTTAAACATGACTATTGAAAAAGAAATCAATGCCGACATTCTCAAAATCACCATGACAATTAGGGCTGATTATCCGGAACTGTCAAAATATTTAAATGAAATGCAGGAAACTATCCCCGATGTTGCCAATCCACAAATGACGAATAAAATACTATACGAATACTATAAGTCATTGGAATCTATGCTCACAGAATACATTCCTAATCATCCTTAATACCAACAAGTATCATGAAAAAACTCGGTATCTACATGGAAAAGTCGTCTGCCCGATTAATTGAGTTTACGATTGATATTTTAAAAACTAAGTCGGATTTAGCTTGTTTTGACTATTTTGACGAGAAGCATCCCATTGAAAGAAATTTAAACCATATTGAATACCAAGATGCTTATTTGCAAAATCAATATCTAAACAAACTGAGTGAATACGCCCTTTATTACAATGAAGTATTACTGTTTGGAAAATCAAATACCACTAACAAACTTTTTGAATTAATGGCTTATGACAATCGGTTTTACAAAATCAACATTACGATAAAACAAACCGGAATCATGACTTTGAATGAGCAAAACAATTTTGTTTCTGACTATTTTTTATTGGCCCAATTATGAAGAGAATATACATCCAAATTGAGCGTCACTTTGAAAAACTGACTTCAATGGCTACCAAAGTTCTGGGAAACTCGATAACTTTTCTTTTTGCGCTACTATTGGTTTTGTTTTGGTGGACAACCGGCTTGTTTAAAGCCAATAATTTACATGATAATATAGGCGATTTTATTTTTGGCACAACATTCCTATGCTTGTTTATCATTCAAAAATCATTCAACCGTTATTCGGCCTTAGTGCATTTAAAAATGAACGAATTAATATCCTCAAATGAATCCGCCAATAACGCTGTAATGGATGACAGTGCCAAAACAGAACACGACATCCTAAGGCTATCCAAAGAATACATGGAACAACAGGAAGCTATAGAAGAAGAAATAATCACAGAACAGTTGATTGATCCTGATACCGATCCTCTAAACAGGTAGTTTCTAATTGTATAAGTGTGAATAATACAATTCATACTGCAAATTCTATAAGTCAATTGCCTTTTAAGAGATTACCTTTATACTATATCCTGTTAACAATTAAAACTAAAACAATATGAACAATTTACTTTATACAATAGCCATAGTCCTACTCATTTTATGGGCAATAGGTTACTTTGCTTATAGTGCCGGAAATATCATTCACATACTGTTAGTGATTGCCATCATTGCCATAATCTTGAGAATCATTCAAGGAAAAAGATTATAAACTTTAAAATTAAATAAACATTATGAACACAAACAAAGTAGTATTAGGTGTGATAAGCGGAGTAGCTATAGGCGCACTAGCCGGAATTTTATTCGCTCCGGCCAAAGGTTCTAAAACCAGAAAAAGAATCATGAAAAAAGGAGGCAACTACACCAAGGAGCTTAAAAACAAATTTGAAGACATGTACAATAACGTAGCAACTAAATATGACAACGTTGTAGAACAAGTGAAAGAATTTGCAACCGATCACCAACCAAAATAAGTTTCAAACTTAACTTAAATCAATTATGGAATCCAAAACTACGACATTAGAGAGTCTATTTGAAAACGTAGAACAGTACAGTAAAACTTCATTTGAACTTTATAAACATAAAGCGATATATGAAATTGCCTCACTCACTTCTTCGTTAGCTGTTAAATTTATACTGTCTATGGTCGTGGCTTTGGTTTCCTTATTTATTTCCTTAGGATTGGCCTTGTGGTTTGGGGAAATGATGAAAAAAAACTATTATGGTTACTTTATGGTTGCCTTGCTTTATGTCATGTTGGGTATACTACTTTTTCTTTTCAGAAAACCTTGGATTAAAAACCAAATGAGCAATATAGTCATCAAAAGCATGTTAAAACAAAATCTTTAAGAAGCAAAATGAAAACCATAACCGAAGCCGAACTTTTGAGAGAACACATCATACACTTAGAGTTAAAACAAGCCATTGAGCTGCGTCAACTCAAATTAGATGTTCACGGTGCTATTCATCATTTAAATCCATTGGCATCTTTTTTTGGTAACAATACCGGTTACGAAACGAAAACTGATTTGATTGGTACTGCCGTCAACATGACCTCCCAATTTTTATTTAGAAACAATTTCTTAGGTCGTTTCCAAAATCCCATAAAAAGAATACTTGGAAATTGGTGGCAAAATTTTATAAACAAATAAGAGCATAATGAAAACTATCGCTAAAAACAATTTATCCAACCATAGTAGGCTTGAAAACCAACAAACTTTACTTAAACTGATTTACAGCGTGCTTTACTTACTGTCCTATTTAACCATCAGAGGAATCATCGATTATGTTCATTTGTATACCATTTCGCCATACGATCCAAAAACATAAAACTCTCCAATGCTGAAGAGTTTTTTTTATTTTACAATTATTTCCATTTGACGATTGTTTATTGCGGGTCAATCATCTAACTTTATAATAACTTTGTTCCAATATAATAATGGTAAAAATTCATGCGCATAGTATTCTTTTTATTGGTGTCACTACTGGTAACCGGTTGTAAGCAAGATTCATTTGAAACTGCATGGACCCAAGAGCAAGCACCTGAAGTTTTCAAAGCCAGGTTTGAAACCACCAAAGGCAATTTTGAACTGGAAATCACACGAAATTGGTCACCCAAAGCAGCTGACAGATTATACCAACTCTTAAAACACAGCTACTATGACAATGCCATTTTTTATAGAGTAGTGCCCGGATTTGTAGCCCAATTTGGCAATACGGATACAGCACAAATGAAACAATGGAAATCAGTTACAGTGCCCGATGAACCAATTCGCCACTCTAACACTCGAGGCACTATTAGTTTTGCCCGTTCCAAAAAAGACTCACGCGATTTAGAAATTTTCATAAACTTAGAAGACAATACTATTCTTGACACTTTGGCCTTTGAAAGGGTAAAAGGATTTATCCCTTTGGGTAAAGTATGTAAAGGCATGGAAGTAGTTGATAATTTATATACAGGTTATGGTGAAACACCTACGAGTAACCCAAATTTGTATTTGAATCGTAATCTTTTTTACCAAACGTTTCCCAAACTTGATTTAATCAAAAAAGCCTATCTAATAAAGTAAGTAAGTAGCTTGAGAAAATGAGAAACAACGCGCAATAAAAATGTTCTTATTTGCTTTTTTCAACCTCTTGGCGACACTATATTTCCTCTTGACCATTGGTTACAACTTCTCGACTCAATAAAAAAAATCAATATTTTTTTACTTATTAGTATGCGTGCATAATATTTTTGATTATCTTTGAAATCGTTATAGTAAATTTTTAACCATGAAAGATAAAACTATTGATTATGTACTTCGCGCTACTTGGCAAGCAGTTGCCCGCATGTATAACGAGGAAGCTTCAAAGTTTGAAGGTTCAATGGCGATAGGTTTTGCATTGTTGAGTATAGATAAAGAAGATGGTACTCCTTCCACCTTCATTAGTTCAAGAATGGGTATGGAAGCTACAAGTTTAACCAGAACCTTAAAAACCTTGGAAGAAAAGGGGTTTATAACCAAAAAGAAAAATCCTGAAGACGGACGTGGTGTTCTTATTTCTCTAACTCCTTTAGGAAAAGAAATGAGAGACCAATCTAAAATCACCGTATTGAAATTCAACGAAATTGTAAAACAAAATATCTCTGAAGAAAAGCTACAACACTTTATGGAAGTAGCTGATACCATTAATGATTTAATTTCGGAGAAGAAGATTTTTTAAGTACATAAAAATAGAGAAAAGATAATAGCCCAAATCAGTAAAAACAACGTCTACCATCTATTCTCTCTAAAAAACAACATATGAAACGAACAATTAAAAAAGTGGCGGTAGTAGGTTCAGGAATCATGGGTTCAGGGATTGCTTGTCATTTTGCTAACATTGGCTTAGAGGTATTGCTTTTGGATATAGTACCAAATGCCCTAACCGAAGCCGAAGAAAAAAAAGGTTTAACGCTCGAGAGCAAAATCGTTCGCAACCGTTTGGTGAATGATCATTTGGCGAATGCCTTAAAGTCGAACCCCTCGCCTATCTACAATCAGAAGTTTGCCAGCAGAATCACAACTGGTAACACTACCGATGACATGTTTAAGATTGCCAACTACGATTGGATTATAGAAGTTGTTGTTGAGCGCTTAGACATCAAGAAATTGGTGTTCGAACAAATTGACCAATACAGAAAACCCGGAACTATAGTAACTTCTAACACTTCTGGTATTCCTATCAAGTTTATGAGTGAAGGCCGAAGTGAGGATTTTCAAGCCCATTTTTGTGGAACACACTTCTTCAATCCGGCAAGATATTTAAAGTTGTTTGAAATCATTCCTGGGCCAAAAACTTCCAATGAATTATTAGCCTTTTTATCTGACTATGGTTCAAAATATTTAGGCAAAACTTCGGTCGTAGCCAAAGATACTCCGGCATTTATTGGAAACCGTATTGGTATTTTCGGAATACAAAGCTTATTTCATTTGGTTAAAGAAATGGATTTAACCATTGAAGAAGTTGATAAGTTGACCGGACCTGTAATTGGTCGGCCAAAGTCAGCCACATTCAGAACAGTAGATGTGGTTGGTTTAGATACTTTGGTACACGTTGCCAACGGAATCTTTGAAAACTGTCCAAACGACGAAGCGCATGAATTATTCAAGCTTCCTGAATTCATCAACAAAATGATGGAGAACAAATGGCTTGGCAGCAAAACCGGTCAGGGTTTTTATAAAAAAGTAGGCAAAGATATTTTGTCTTTGGACTTAAATACAATGGAATACAGAGCCGCTAAAAAAGCGTCCTTCGGTACTTTAGAATTGACTAAAACCATTGACAAACCAATTGACAGATTCAAAGTTTTAGTAAAAGGTAAAGACAAAGCAGGTGAATTCTACAGAAAGA
Organism: Bacteroidota bacterium; assembly: GCA_039804545.1. GTDB lineage: Bacteria > Bacteroidota > Bacteroidia > Flavobacteriales > Flavobacteriaceae > Flavobacterium. The sequence goes on from JBDLVY010000242.1 coordinate 10,749, forward strand.
ACTTCTCGGCGATGTTTGCTTATGTGTCCAACAGAGTTCCCGAAATCACAGACGACTTCTATAAAATAGACGACGCGATGAAAGCCGGTTTTGGTTGGGAAAACGGACCATTTGAAATATGGGACGCCATTGGTGTAGCTAAGGGAATCGAACTAATGCAAGCTGAAGGTTATCAACCGGCAGCTTGGGTAAATGAAATGTTCGCCTCAGGAAGCACCAGTTTCTACACCGTTAAAGAAGGTGCTACCTATTATTACAACATCCTAAACAAGTCACAGACTAAAGTTCCTGGACAAGACAGCTTCATTATTCTAAACAATATTCGCGAAAGCAAGAAAGTTTGGAGCAACAGTGGTGCTGTAATTCATGATTTAGGTGATGGTATCTTAAATCTTGAATTTCAGTCGAAAATGAATACCATTGGTGGCGACGTTTTAGTCGGAATTAACAAAGCAATCGACTTAGCCGAAAAACAATACAGCGGATTAGTAATAGGAAACCAAGGAGCTAATTTCTCTGTCGGTGCCAATATCGGAATGATTTTCATGATGGCAGTCGAACAAGAATATGATGAGTTAAATATGGCCATCAAAATGTTCCAAGATACAATGATGCGTTGCCGCTACTCTTCAATTCCGGTAATCGTGGCACCACATGGGATGACATTGGGCGGTGGTTGCGAAATGAGCATGCATGCTGATAAAGTGGTTGCTGCAGCAGAAACATATATTGGTTTAGTTGAATTCGGTGTCGGAGTAATTCCGGGCGGTGGTGGTTCTAAAGAAATGACCTTACGAGCTTCCGACCTATTCCGTAAAAATGATGTCGAATTAAATGTATTGCAAGAATACTTCTTAACAGTTGCCATGGCTAAAGTAGCTACATCTGCTTACGAAGCTTTTGATATGGGTGTATTGCAAAAAGGAAAAGTTATCGTAGTGGTCAATAAAGACCGTCAAATAGCTGAAGCCAAGAAACATGCTTTGTTAATGGCAGAAGCCGGTTACACTCAACCCATACAAAGAAAAGATGTAAAAGTTTTGGGTAAGCAAGCCTTGGGAATGTTCTTAGTTGGAACCGACCAAATGGTAGCCGGTCAATACATTTCGGAACACGATCAAAAAATAGCCAACAAACTAGCTTATGTAATGGCTGGAGGCGATTTGTCTGAACCAACTTTAGTATCTGAACAATACTTATTAGACATTGAAAGAGAAGCGTTTTTATCGCTTTGTACCGAACGAAAAACATTGGAAAGAATTCAGTTTATGTTAACCAAAGGAAAACCGTTGAGAAATTAGATATTAATCTGCGTTCCAAAAAAATAAAATTATGAAAACAGCATATATAGTAAAAGCATACAGAACAGCCGTTGGTAAAGCACCAAAAGGAGTTTTTCGATTCAAAAGACCTGATGAATTGGCTGCAGAAACCATTCAATTCATGATGAATGAATTGCCTGATTTTGACAAAACACGTATCGACGACGTGATGGTAGGCAATGCCATGCCAGAAGCAGAACAAGGATTGAACGTGGGTCGTTTAATTTCGTTAATGGGATTAAAAGTTACTGATGTACCAGGTGTAACCGTAAACAGATATTGTGCATCTGGATTAGAAACTATCGGTATGGCAACTGCTAAAATTCAAAGCGGTATGGCCGATTGTATTATAGCGGGAGGTGCTGAAAGTATGTCCTTTATTCCGATGGGAGGTTACAAACCTACTCCAGATTATGGTGTGGCTGCTGCAGGAAATGAAGATTACTATTGGGGAATGGGATTAACCGCTGAAGCCGTTGCCAAACAATACTCAATTTCACGTGAAGACCAAGATGAGTTTGCTTTCAACTCACACCAAAAAGCATTAAAAGCGCAAGCGGAAGGGAAATTTGACAAACAAATAGTTCCAATTACTGTTGAACAAACATTCATAAACGAAAACGGTAAAAAAGAAACAAAAAACTATACAGTAACAAAAGATGAAGGCCCAAGAGCTGATACTAATATAGCTGCTTTAGGAAATTTAAAACCAGTTTTTGCAGCTGATGGAAGTGTAACCGCTGGTAACTCGTCTCAAATGAGTGACGGAGC
>JBDLVY010000243.1:0-3798 GCA_039804545.1 Bacteroidota bacterium
AGCCTCATTCACAAAATAGGAATAACCCTGGCTGACAGCTCTTATGGCCTCTAAAACGGTTTGCAAAGAAGAGTTTTTCATGATATAGCCCGAAGCACCTACTTCTTTCATTTGCGATATAGCATCGTCGTGGTCAAACATGCTGAAGGCGATGACTTGGGTATCGGGTAGTTCTGTTTTAATAGTTTTAGTCGCTAGGATACCGTCACATTTGGGCATACGAATATCGGTAATGACTACCTTGGGTTTTAGTTGGCGTACAATTTCTATAAGATCAAAGCCGTCATTGGCATAGCCTACAATTTCAATATCGCTTTCGTTTTTCAGGAATGATTTTATGCCGTCAATTAGTGCTTGATGGTCTTCGGCGATTACTAACGTTATCATAATGGGATGTCTATAATGATGGAGGTTCCTTTTCCTTCAAAGCTGTCTATATTAAAGGTACCGTTTAATTGTTCCGTTTTCTTTTCAATATTAGCCAAGCCCATGCCTTCTTTTTTATTGATAGCTTTTGGGTTGAAGCCTTTTCCATTGTCTTCAATGATGATATTGATGCCGTCTTCATCTTCTGTCATACTGATGGTGATTTCAGTAGCTTCAGCATGTTTGATGGTATTAGTCAATAGTTCTTGTATCATTCGGAATAAAGTGACTTCAAGTCCGTTTTCAAGGCGTTCTGTCATGCCAAAAGGAATTACTTGAACTTTAAGTTTGTTGGGAATGCTTACTTTTTTAGCAATGTTTTGAACAGCAGGAACCAATCCTTCGCTACCGATGACACCGGCATTTTTGGCATGTGCCATATCGCGTACTTTTTGGTATGCCTCTTCAATCAGTTCATCGGTTTTGACAAACATTTCCTCTTCCTCGTTATCAATTCCTTCCTTTTGATGGCGTAGGTTTTGAAAATTAAGCCTTAAGGTTGCTAATATGCTTCCCAAATTATCATGTAGGTCATTGGCAATTTTAAGTCGTTCTTTTTCTTGACCTTCAAGCATAATATCAATCTCATGAAGTTCTTGGTCTTTGAGTACATTCTCGAGTTTTTGGCTTTCAATGAGCTTTTCCTGTTCGGCTATTTTTTTCTTTTTATTGATATGACTGATACGGAAATAAGTGCCTACAAGAAAAATAAAGAATACAAAAACGAAGGAGTAGAGGATTAATTTGTTTTTTTGGTCTTTGATTTTTAATTTTTGATTCTCAAGTTCTTTTTTTTGGGTTTCATATTTGGTATTGACCTCACGGATGATTTTTACTTCTTCCTGATCGCTTATTTCTTTCTCTAAGGCTTTCTTCTTGTCGAGATATTCCAATGCCTTTTCATAATTCTCCATCTGTCTGTAGGTGTCAGAAATATATTGGTACACAATGAGATTAAAATTGGTTCTGTAATTGTCAAATTTTATTTCTTGAGCCAGCCTATAGTATTCAAGAGCTTCGTCAAATTTTTTCTCGTTTCTGCAGATAGAAGCAAAATTGACATAAGCATAGGCCATACCGTCCTTAAAATTCTTTTTTATGCTCTGTTTTAAAGATAAATCTTGATAATAACGCGCTTTTTTTTGGTCATTGACAAATTCACAATAAACCATTCCAATGCTTCCATTGAATTTTATTTCATAGATGTAGTCTTTGTTTTTGATGGCAATCTGTTTGCCTTTTTGATGGAATTCAATGGCTTTTAACGGTTCGATTTTTTGCAAACTGCTTCCTATTTCTTTGTATGTTTTATATAGTAATGAAGGTTTATTGGCTTTTTTGGCGTAAACAATTGCTTCATCCAATAGGTATTTGTAGTCGGAATATTTGTAATTGGTGAGTCTTTTTTGTTCAGCCAAAGTGATTGATAACTCAGTAGCTTTATCATAATCATTAGCTTTGAGGTACAAGTCTCGAGCCTTAATAAAATGTTCTACAGCACCAGCTCCTGAACTATTTAAATAATAAGTTTTACCAGATAAATGTTCAAAAAGAGCTTGGTCTTTTAAGGACAATTTGTTTAGCTTTATTTTTTTTAATTCGGCCAAGCGAGTATTATAATCAAGTTGTTCAAAGTCGGATTCAAATTGTTTTAAAGTTGCATTTTGGGCAACAGAAATTGCAGTGCCGTAAAAAAACAACACCATAAAAAGTAACTTGATTTGCGTTAATTTTTCTTTCATTGGTTTAGCCCATTCCGCCACTGCCACTAGCACCTGGTGGTGAACCGGCGGCTAAGTGTAAATAAATGCCCTGTTTGTAGTTTTTAATATATTCCTTATCATCGGCGTTGGTGTCAGGGTCAAATCCTATGCCGTGGTGGATGTAAACGACAATCTTATCTCCAGGTGCTATGTTAAAAATATCTTTGTCGCCGGGTTCCAAATAATCAGTGTTGAGTTTTCTGAATGAAATATTGTTTTCCAAAAGGTTAGCATCAGGAGGATATTTCGTAAAATCGGTATCGTTTTTATCTATCGTTTGTAAAATCCCTACGATAGCATAACGATTGGCATTACAAATGTTATAATATTGGCTAATGTAAAATTCATCGGGGTTGATGTCAGTTGTTTGGATGTTTAATTTAAAGGTCCTTTTTTTGTAATCAACGGTACCTTTTGATTTGTATACGGTCATAATTATACTTTTTTTGGTTATTTTATTCAAAGATGAGAAAAAAATATAAAAAAGCATCCTGTCAATAGGGATTTTTCAACTTAATTTATTGGGTATAAATAGTATAAATTGCTAAAACAGACCATTTATTGGAGTTGACTTAAGACCAATAGATTGATAATCAAAATTCAATTTGTCCTTAAGCAGAGCAGCATAAATACTTCTGAAATCAATTTCATATTTTAAGTCACCATTATCTAAATCGGTCAAATTCGGATTGTTTCCAATGACTTTTCCGGAGTTATTTCCTCCAATGATAAACATCGGAGCGGCAGTGCCATGGTCGGTTCCGTTGCCATTGTCTTTGACTCTTCGTCCGAATTCAGAGAAAACTACGATGGTGACATTTTGCAGTAATTGTGCTTTTTTCAAATCGTTGTAAAAGCTAAAAATGGCATCATTCAATTCGGTTAAATTGCGTTGGTGCAAAGCCAATTGATTGTCATGCGTATCATAACCGTTTTGGGAAGTATAATATACTTTGGACTTCAAATTGCCTTTAATCAATCGGGCAATCCATTCTAGGTTTTTGCCCAAATTGGTTTTGGGATAACTCATTTCGGTTGTAGATTTCGCAATCGCTTTTTGAATTTCTTCCGAACCTTCAGAGACTGAATTGGCAATTTTTCGAACAAAATCCAATTGCGGATTGTCGGAAAGCTTTACAGCTTCGTCATTGTCATTTCTTATTTTAAAACGATTTGGGTCTTTTACTGTAATGAAGTTTGGTTCGTTACCTTTTAAAGCTAAATTATCTATCGAATCCAAATTGATGCCGGCAGTTGGTTGGAGGTCTTTGCATTGCAAATCGAGATAACGTCCAAGCCAACCTTCATTCCAATACTGGTTAGAATCCGAAGCGGTTTGCCAAATTTCCTGACTGCGAAAATGCGAGCGATTGGGCTCAGGATAACCTACGTTTTGAATGATGCTTAAATCACCGTTTTGTTGCATCGTCGCAAAATCTTTCAAAGCCGGATGAAAAGCCATGCCTTTGCTTTTGCTGATGACTTGGTCTTTGGAAAGCGCAATTTTAGTTCGCAAATCATAGTACAAAGGATTGTCAAACGGTATATATGTATTCAAACCGTCGTTACCGCCATTCAATTGAATAAAGATCAAACATTGTTCGCCAAT
>JBDLVY010000244.1:0-4525 GCA_039804545.1 Bacteroidota bacterium
GTACAGTTACAGGTACGCTTTTAGACAAAGAATCAAAAAATCAACCGCTTCCTTTTGCAAATGTGCTTATTAAAGGAACAACTATCGGAGTAAATACTGACATCGATGGAAAATACAGCATTAATCTTGCTGCTGGTAACTATACTATTCAATTTAGCTTTGTAGGATATGAAAACATAGAAATGCCAATTACTGTAAAAGCAAATGAAACACTTGTTATTAATAAAACGTTAGGCTCTGGAAACTACACCTTGAAAGATGTAGTAGTTAAAGCTAGTGGTAATAGAGAAAAAGAAACTGTATTACTTTATGACCAAAAAAAGGCTGTTGTGATCAAACAAAGTATAGGTGCACAGGAAATGGCTCGTAAAGGTGTAAGTGATGTTGAAGAAGGATTGACTAAAGTTACTGGAATTACTAAAGTAGACGGTAGAGGTCTTTTTGTAAGAGGACTAGAAGATAGATACAACAATTTGTTAATTAACGATTTGGCAGTTCCATCAAACAACCCATTCAAAAAAATTATTCCTTTAGACATTTTTCCAACTGATATTGTAAGTGTAATTGATACTTATAAAACTTTCAATACAAACATATATGGTGATTTTGCAGGAGGGACTTTCAATATTGCTACTTCTAAAGGAACTAAAAGCCAATCAAAAATTAATTTTGGTGTTGGGTATACTTCAAATAATAACTTAAGAAAATTCCTTACATCTAAAGATGCTAGCTCAACAGCTGACTTTTTTGGGTTCTCAGGAAATGAAAGAGATTTTCCAACTATACTTGGAAAAGTTCCAAGTAACCGTGTATTGACTGCTAATGAAGCTTCGAATCAATTTGGATCTGGATTTGATGTTGAACAAGCTAACTCTCCTTTAAATACAAGTTTTGGTATTTTAAATTCTGAAAAATTTACAGTTGGAAAAAATAGTAATTCATTACAATATCTTGTTTCATTCAATTTTGACAACAAATTCCAATATAGAGAAGGTGCTGACCGCTTCTTTAATGCTGCACAAGGAAATTATGATAATGATTTGTTTAACAAACAATACAAATACATTACCAATTCATCTGCTTTAGCTTCTTTGAACTTCAAATCAGACCGATTGAATTTGACTTCTAACACTTTCTATTTGAAATCAACAGAAAATATGATCCAAGATCAATTGGGTTATACTAATTCTGCTACCGTTAATAATAATGGTTTTATTAGAATGAATCAATTGACTCAATCTGATTTCTTAAATTCACAATTATTTGGTACTTATAAAGTATCTAAAGACGAAAGAAAAAATATTAAAGCAGGTATTTCGTTCACAAAAACAGGTTTCCAATTACCAGACAGAAAATCGTTCAAAGGAGTATTGCTTGATGATAATACAACTGCAATCACTTATACAGGAAATAGTTTGTACAGACAAACTATGGATGTAGATGGTAAATTCCACGTTTCTGGTATGCTTGAATATACATGGCTTTTTGGAAAAAAAGACAACAAAGATGCTCATAAATTGACTGTTGGTTACAATTCGTTCGTAAACAATATGGAATCAAGCTTCCGCTTTTTGGTTTCTGATAGAGTCGGTGGAAATGCGGTTACTTTTGACACAAACAAACCTGACGGAACATTAGCTTCAGAAATTACTAATGCAAAATTTACATACAGAGAAGGAACAAATTCAACATACAAGGCAAAGTTGTTTGAATATGTTAATGCTGGATACGGAGATGTAGCTTTTAAAATTAGTGATGTATACGAGATGAACTTTGGGGTAAGAGTTGAACAAAGTTTAAGAGAAACTAAATATAGAAATCCAGGTTCATTTGATGATCCTTACCAAAAAAAATCAGTTGATGCTATAAATATTTTGCCTTCATTAAATATGAAATACAAATTTAATGACGAATCAAACTTAAGATTTGCAGCTTCAAAAACAATAACAAGACCTGTTATAATGGAATCATACCCACTTGAATTTGTTAATCTAGATGGAACTATTGAAAATGGAAATCCAAACGTTATAAATAGTGATAATTACAACGTTGATTTAAAATATGAATTATTCCCTACTGCAAAAGAATTAGTAGCAGTAACTGCGTTTTCAAAATTAATTCAAAATCCAATCGAAAGATTATTCACTCAATCAGCGGGTAGCGGTGGACAAATTATCACTTACGATAATTCAGACAAAGCATTACTTGTGGGTGCAGAACTAGAGTTGTTATTACAGTTAGATAGAATCTCAGATAATTTCAAAAATTTATCGTTAGGTTTCAATACATCATTAATGTACACAAAAGTTACTATCGACAAAACTAACACTACTGAAACTAATCCAAATAGAAAGTTACAAGGAGCCTCTCCATGGTTGATTAATGCCGACTTGAAATATGATTTTGATTTTTCAAGTAATTGGAACAACACTGTTTCATTGGTTTATAATGTATACGGAGAAAGAATCTTCGCTGTTGGAACAAATGGTTTAGATCATTATTATGAGCAACCATTCAACAAACTAGATTTAGTTTGGAGTAACAAAATCGGGAAAAAATGGGATGCAAAATTCTCAGTAGATAATATTTTAAATCCTAAATACAGTATCAAATTAGGAGAAGAAAGTAAACTTCCTATCACTGAATCAGATTTAACAGTTAAAGATTTTACTAGAGGTGTAGGGTTTTCACTAAATGTTTCTTATACTTTCTAAATAAAAAATCTTAACATTAAATATACATTAAGATTAGCTTTTAATTACATTTTGATAACAATTTATATAAATGATTAAATTGTGATTCAAGTACTTTTGAAAAACAAAAATTAATTAAAAAATTAAAATTAAAACAAAAATTATTATGAAAAAAATCGCATTAAGTTTAGCTATTATTGCTGCTGTTTTTACAGGTTGTTCTAGCGACGACGAAACAGAAGTTGTAAAAGTTCCAGTAACTGGTGAAATAACAGGTGATTTAACAGTTTCTAAAACCTATGCTTACGGGAACTATACGTTAAAAGGTTTTGCAAAAGTTGCAAGTGGTGTAACAATTACTTTTGAAGCTGGATCTACAATTACTGCAGATAAAGCAGATGGTGAAGATGCATTTGTAATCTTAAATGGTGGTAAATTAATTGCAGTAGGAACTGCTACTGAACCAATTGTATTTACTGAAAAATCAAAAGTTGCTGGATCTTGGGGTGGTATAATCATGTATGGTGATGCTCCTATTGTACCTTCAGCTACTGCAACTACTTCTACTTCAGAAGATGGTTTAGCTTTAACTTATGGTGGTTCTAATTCTACTCACAACGGTGGTACTTTAAAATATGTAAGAGTTGAATATGCTGGACAAGTAATTACTCAAAACAACAAAGAACAAAATGGATTTTCATTTTATGCTGTTGGATCTGGTACAACTTTAGAGAACTTAGTTTCTTATAAAGGAAATGATGACGGTTTCGAATTCTATGGTGGAACTGTTAGTATGAAAAACGCAATTTCTTACGGAAATTCTGATGACGCTTTTGACTGGCAAGATGGTTGGAGAGGACAAGAAAATACAAACTGGTATTCTTACCAAGAAGGAGTTGCAAATTATGGTGTAGAAGCTGAAGCTAAAAGTGTTAACAATGCATTTTGGCCTAAAGTAACTAATATCACTTTGAAAAGAGCTGCTGGTACTGCTACTGAAGCTCAATCAGAAATCCAATTAGATGCTTTCCAATTCAAAAAAGAAGGTAATGGAGAATACAGTAACATCGTGATTGATGGGTTCAAAAACCAAACTACTCCAACTGCTAAAAACGGTGGTGCAATTCAAATTTTAGATTTAACAACTTTCAACAACCAAGTTGTAGCTGGAAAACTAAAATTAACAAACGTTACAATCACTAACACTGACAATACGTTTATTTCAGGAGCGTCAACATTCACTGTATCTGCAACTAGCTTTAATCCTGCTTCAAACTGGGCAACTTCTACTACTGCTACAGGTGCTGCATTAACAAATGGAGCTTGGTCTACTGTTAATGGTGCTTCTTTGATCAAATAATTATAATTTAAGTAGTATACTACTTATTTAATTAGAAAATAAAAAACCCCTGTTAGGAATTCCTAGCAGGGGTTTTTCTATTAATCTACTACAAGATTAATTTAAAGCAACTGTTCCTTTGCTCCATTTTTTTACTGATTGAATATTGTCTTTAGAAAAATCTACTTCAGACAAACCTTCATTGTTCCAGAAAAACCAGTTGCCTACTTTTTCACCTTTGGCATACTCAGCAATAGCAATCTTTACACCGTTCTCATTATAAGAAATCCATTTTCCTTCTAATTTACCATCAGCAAAAAATCCTTCTTGTTGTACCTTTCCATTCTCATGGTAATACGTTGCTTTTACTATACCGTTTACTTCTTCTAATTTAGGCTCTCTATTTTGTGCAAAAGTTACACTAGATACTACTAACACTGCGATCATCATAATTTTTTTCATTTTGTTAGGTTTTAATTGTTAATAATTCGAT
>JBDLVY010000245.1:0-18691 GCA_039804545.1 Bacteroidota bacterium
TTCTTTACCCGTTCCGTATCCAATATCTCTGATTACTTTGATATCGGTTAATGAACCATCTTTTTCAACTACAAAGGTTACAAATATCTTTCCTTTTAAACCTTCTTCATCCGGCACTTGGAAATTCTTACCTACAAATTTGTAGAACTTCTCTAAACCTCCTGGAAAATCAGGTTTAACTTCGATACCTGCTGTGTTGTAGATAGTATTATCTTCTTCTACTACACTTGGACCGTTACCTACCGGTTCTACCGTTAGGGGCGCATCAGGATCACCTTTGATGGTTTCATCACCTAATTTTTTATCTTTAATTTCTTCAATTTTCGGTGGTTCTTCAACAATCTCTTCTGTTTTAGCCACAACCGGCTTCACAAACTTCACTTGGTCCACTTTGGGTGGAGGTGGTGGAGGTGGTGGAAGATTTTTAGGTTGCTCTTCTTTTGGAGGCAACTTAATCGTCACAATTTTTTTATCCAAATTAGCATCTTCATCAGAGCCATCCGGAATTAAGCTTATAATAAGTGGTGCGCTTACCGCCAAACCAAATATAAATGCTCCTATGACCAATGAACGCAAAGTAGTTTTTGGGTTTTCTTTACGCAACTCATAAGCGCCATAGGCTTTGTTACGTCCCTCAAAAACGATGTCTATCCACTGTCTTTTTAATAAGTCTAATTTCATTTTTTTACTTTTTAAAGATTAGCACAAGACATTACTTGTTCATTTCATCTACCAGTTTTTGTTCTTCCGGTGTGATGTCATTTACGATGGCGTAAGTCGGCACATCGCAAATAGCCATCTCATCTAAGATGTCTACTAAGTTTCTGTAAGTAGATTTTTTAGAAGGTTTGATAATCACAATCAATCCGTCCCCTTTTTTGTAATTGGGTTTGGTTTGACAATATTGATTCACAGAAACCACTCTTTTCAAAATCTCTTTACGCAAACCATTCTTACCATAGGCAGCACTAGTTGGTGCTCCGTTTGCTTCTGGAGCGTCTAACAAACCATGAAACCATTTGATTTTGTTGTCTTTCCCCAAGATAATGGTCATGGTTCTTTTTTGGTCAACTTTTATATCAGTATTCTCTTTGTTTGGTTCATCTTTATCCGGTAACCCCAAATCCATAGATTGTGGTTTTGATAAAGACGTGGTCAACATGAAGAAGGTAATCAATAAGAACGCCAAATCCACCATGGCAGTAAGATCCACTTTTGCATTGGATTTTTTACTTCTTACTTTTTTACTGCCTTTCTTGCCACCGCCATCGCCGGTATTTAATTCAGCCATTTTATATTATTATTAATATTAATAATCTTTTCCTCTTAAACCAGTAACTAAGTTAAAGCTATTGATTTTTTGGTCCTGTAATATATCCATCACTCTTTTGATTTGAGGATATAATTCTTTCGCATCGCCTTTGATAGCAAACTGAAGTTCTTTAGTACCACCTTCATTAATGTTTGCTTGTCTTGCGCCTTGTATCCAATCTTGCAATTGGTTATTGATAGAATCGCAAGGAACACCTGATTGCACTCCTTTTTTAACTCTATCTGCTGCTTTCATAGCCAGTAATTGTTTTAACCCTTCAATAGGAACTCCAAACTCGTCAATTAGTGCGAACTGGGTTTTTTCTTCCTCTGTAAAAGTCAATTGGTATTTCTGAGCCATATAATCAAGCGCTCCTGAACGGATTGCTCTGTCTTTCATTCCAAAAAATACTTGTTCTTCACCATCGCTTTTCCCTACAGTCAACATTACCAATCCCGATTCCGGCAATTTGGTTTGTACTGTAGAAGAAGGAGTATCTACCGGTAACGGCTCGGGCGCTTTGGCCGTTGCTGTTAAGATGAAGAAGGTAAGTAAAAGGAAAGCCACATCACACATCGCCGTCATGTCGATGGAGGTTGCTTTTTTGGACATTTTTACTTTAGCCATTTATTTACTTGTTTTTAAATTACAATAAGTAGAATATCTAATTACTGCATTATGATTTTAAACTTCCTCTGAATTTTCTGTAAGTGTTCACGATAGTTGAACCTGCTTCGTCAATAGAGTAAGTCAAAGTATCGATTTTAGAAGTAAAGAAGTTGTAAGTTACAATTGCCAAGGCAGAAGTTGAGATTCCTGTAGCAGTGTTAATCAAAGCTTCAGAGATACCGTTTGCTAACGCAGCTTGGTCAGGTGTTCCTGCAGTTGCTAACGCACCAAACGCTTTAATCATCCCCGTTACCGTACCTAATAATCCAGCTAAAGTTCCTAATGCTACTAATGTAGACAAGATTGTCATGTTTTTCTCTAACATCGGCATTTCTAAAGAAGTTGCCTCTTCAATTTCTTTGTGGATAGTTTCCGCAGCTTCTTCACTGGTGAATCCTTCTTTTTTAACCTCTTGGTATTTTACTAAAGCCGCTTTGATTGCATTAGCTACTGAACCTTGTTGTTTGTCACAAACTGAGATAGCCTCATCAATGTTTCCTGCTTTCACACTTCCTTGTACATTTCTCATGAAAGAATCTAAGTTTCCTTTTCCACCTGCTTTAGAAATTACAAAGAAACGCTCGAATGAGAATACGATTACCATCAAAAACAATCCCATCAAAACCGGTACAATTGGTCCTCCTTTGTAAACCATTGCTAAATAATTCCCCGGTAGTGGATGACCAGTATTTACACCACCCTCAAAGTTTGAACCCGCACCCATGATGAAGTTCCAAATAATCCAACCAACAAAAATACATGCTACAATGATAATTCCTGACATCATCCCTAAACCGTTTGACCCAGATTCTTTTTTAACGTTTGCCATTTTTTTAAATTTTAAAAGTTTTAATAAATTATAAGTTTTAGTTGTTAATAAACTTGATTAGGGGCAAATTTAATTTTTTACTTGAAATAAAAAAACTTTTTTTAACTTTAATAACATATCCATAACATACGTTTTGTTTACTTTTTTGAGGTCCTTAACGTCATTTAAAACAATCATTAAATAATGTATAAAAATAAGTCTAATTTTCAAGGTTTTAATCAAGTATCTATATGTATAACGCAAAAAGTCTTTAAAATGTATTTTTTTACGAAAACAATTTCGTTGAGATAAAATTACTCCTTTTATTGGCCCAAAAGAAATCAATTAACATTTCATAAATTTTAGAAATAATAGTAATTTGCCCTACCTTTATAATACACTTAACAAACTTAAAAAAGTAAATGGCAACAGCATCCGATTTTTCAAAATATATTAATGACGGTTATACTTCAAAAGGCGAAAGCATTATCCTTGGCGGCGCCATTCTCAATGGTGAACCTGTAGCCGATACTTTCGTAAAAGTGCCTTTAAAAACACTAAACCGTCACGGCCTTGTAGCCGGCGCCACAGGAACTGGAAAAACCAAAACCATACAAGTGCTTTCAGAGCAATTGTCTTCCTTTGGAATTCCGGTGTTGATGATGGACATTAAAGGAGATTTTTCGGGCGTGGCCAAAGAAGGCGAAGAAAAACCATTCATCACCGAACGCCATACCAAAATAAACATTCCTTTTAGTGCTCAAAGTTTTCCCGTTGAATTAATGTCGTTGTCTCAACAAGACGGTGTGAGACTGCGGGCAACAGTTTCCGAATTCGGGCCTGTGCTTTTCTCTAGAATTCTCGACTTAAATGACACGCAAGCAGGAGTCGTTGCCGTAATTTTTAAATATTGCGATGACAAGCAAATGCCATTATTGGATTTGAAAGACATCAAAAAAGTCATCAACTATATCACCGAAGAAGGCAAAGATGAAATCGAAGAAAACTACGGAAAAATATCAACCTCTACTACCGGAATCATTCTCCGTAAAATCATCGAATTGGAACAACAAGGCGGCGATATTTTCTTTGGCGAAAAGTCATTCGAAATTGATGATTTAATGCGCATTGACGAAAACGGAAAAGGCTACATCAACATTATTCGCTTAACCGATATTCAAGATAAACCCAAATTATTCTCGACCTTTATGTTGAGTTTATTAGCCGAAATCTACCAGCAAATGCCAGAGAAAGGCGATGCCGATCAACCCGAATTGATTATCTTTATAGACGAAGCGCATTTGATTTTTAATGAAGCCAGCGATGCTTTGTTAAACCAAATTGAAACCATCATCAAGTTGATTCGTTCCAAAGGCGTAGGTGTTTATTTCGTGACCCAAAACCCTATGGATGTTCCGGCAAGTGTTTTGGCCCAATTGGGATTGAAAATCCAACACGCCTTGAGAGCCTTTACCGCCAATGACAGACAAGCCATCAAGCAAACAGCTGAAAATTATCCGCTGTCTGATTATTACAAAACGGATGAAGTATTGACTTCCCTTGGAATCGGAGAAGCTTTTGTTACGGCCTTAAACGAAAAAGGAATTCCGACTCCATTAGCAGCAACCATGTTGCGCGCACCGATGAGCAGAATGACTATTTTAACTGAAAGTGAAATTGCCGAAATCAACGCCAAATCGAAATTGGTTAGAAAATACAACGAAGAAGTTGACCGCGAAAGTGCCTATGAAATACTGACCCAAAAAATTGCAACAGCCAACCAGCAAGCTGAAGCAGCACAAGAAACCCAACAAGAAGAAGCAAGAAACAGCAACGAACCAAGCACCGCTGAAATTATTGGCAAATCGGTGACCAAAGTGGTAACGAGCGCTACTTTTATTCGAGGCGTATTTGGCGTATTGAACAAGCTTTTCAGAAAATAATGAAGTCGTTTTTAACCATAGGCTTATTAGTATTGTCCAACGTTTTTATGACTTTAGCATGGTACGGCCATCTTAAATTCAAAGAACTCAAATGGTTTGAAAACGCCGGATTGATTACCATAATTTTAATCAGTTGGGGATTGGCTTTGTTTGAATATTGTTTCCAAGTCCCTGCCAATAAAATTGGTTTTCAGGGCAATGGCGGACCGTTTTCTCTAATGCAGTTAAAAGTCATACAGGAAGTCATCACCTTGGTTATTTTTGTGATTTTCTCGATGTTGTTTTTCAAAAACGAAACCTTTCGTTGGAACCACGCCGTGGGATTTGTGTTCTTGATATTGGCAGTGTATTTTATATTTAAAAAATAGAAAACAAATTATATGAAGAAATACTTTATCCAAAAAGCACCTTTTGTAGTTCCAACTACAGACGGCAAACTCATTGAAGAGCACCACGGCAACGCCACGACTAATAATCCGAATATTTCAATTGCACATATGATTGCGCCACCTAAATGGAGCGAACCCTTTCAAACGCCTGAGTTTGACGAATACACTTATATCATTTCAGGAAAAAAGCAGTTTATCATTGACGGAGAAATCGTGATATTGGAAGCCGGACAATCCATCAAAATTGAAAAAAATACTCGAGTACAATACTCAAATCCGTTTGATGATTCTTGTGAATACATTGCGATTTGCCAACCGGCTTTTGATTTTAACAAAGTACATCGGGAAGTGGAATAGCCCTAGCCCGGATAGGAACGACATCCTTTTACACCTGTTAGGTTTTTAAAACCTGACAGGTGTAAAAGATATAGTGGATAGCCGGATAAAGCTCCTGAAATCTATTTTAATAAGTCAATTATTTTATTCTCGACCGCTTCGCTATTCCAAATGGATTCAATATTTGGCATTTGCATCACTTCTTCCATAATTCTGTTTTGGAGATCACCAATCGCCAAAGCTTCGGAATAAGGTTGTAAACTAAACGTCACGCGACTGTATAACGGCATCCATTTATCGGGATGTTTGTCAGAGAACCATTTTTCGATTTTCTTTTGCAATAAGAAATTGGAATCGGCGGTTTTAGCGCTCATTTCGATAAAGTTTCGAAGCGACAATTCAGCAATAGCATCGGCATTAGGTTTGCGCGATTTTTGGTATTCGGAGAAAATTGTAGTCCAATCATCGCCATATTTTGTCATCATCTCACTTAAAATGGTAATATCTTCAAAACCGGCATTCATTCCGTGACCATAAAAAGGAACAATCGCGTGAGAAGCGTCGCCAATCAAGGCTACTTTGTCTTCAAACGTCCATGGGTAACATTTCATAATCGCCAAATAACTGGTCGGATTCTTAAAGAAATCTTTAACCAAATCCGGAATGACTGCTGCCGTATCGGGAAAATAATTGGCAAAGAAATCTACTAATGCTGCTTCGTCTTTTAGTTGTTCAAAAGAATTTTCACCTTCAAACGGCATGAACAATGTACAGGTAAAACTGCCGTCTAAATTGGCTAAAGCCATGAGCATAAAATTGCCGCGTGGCCAAATGTGTAAAGAGTTTTTATCAATCTTGTGCGTACCGTCAGCATTGGCCGGAATGTGTAATTCTTTATAGCCCAATTTCATAAACTCTTGCGAGTAATCAAACATACTTTGGCGTTGCATACGGTGGCGAATTCTGGAAAAAGCACCATCGGCACCAAAGACTTTGTCGTATTGTAATTCTGTCCACTCACCTCTTTCGGTTTCCCCAATGTGGAGTGTTGCCGTGGCTAAAGTAACATCCCAAATTTTGTGTTCAAAGAAAAACGTCACGCCTTCCGCTTCTGCTAAATCAATCATTCTTCGATTTAGAATTCCGCGGGAAAGCGAAAAAATAGCTTCGCCGTCTTTGCCGTAATATTGGTAATTGAGTTTGCCGTCTTTTAAGTGAATGGCTCTCTTGTCAACCGGAATTCCGATTTTGCGAATCTCATCATCCAGCCCAACATCTTCCATAGCTTTCCAGCCGCGATTAGACATCACCAAATTGATAGACCGCCCGGAAAATTCAACCGTTCTGATATCAGGGCTTCTGTCGTAAACATGTACGGTGTGTCCTTGTCTTTTAAGATAAATTGCCAATAAAGTTCCGACCAAGCCCGAACCAACCACCGCAATTTTTTGAGGATTTTGCATTGAAATCTGGAAAAAAAGTTAGGCAAAATTACTGAAATATTACAGAAGTCGACCCAAGAACAGACAAATATTTAGACATGCAAAATATATTTGTTTAATGTGTTGATAAAATTGTTAAACAAAATGTATCTTTGAAATAAAAAATTCTATGAAGAAAATCACCCAAAATGAATGGGATCAATTGTCAAAAATTCACCGCTTAAACCTCATCAACAGTTGCATGGGTTACAAGTCGGCGAATTTAATTGGCACCAAATCAGCAAATGGAAACACCAATCTAGCGGTTTTTTCCAGCGTGACCCATTTGGGAAGCAATCCGGCTTTGTTGGGCTTTATTCTTCGACCGAATATAGTGGCGCGAAATTCGTATGACAACTTAAGAGCAAATGGCTATTTTACTGTGAACCACATTAACCAAAATATCATTGCCCAAGCCCATCAAACCTCTGCGAGTTATAATGTGGAGGAATCCGAATTTGAAATGGTGCATTTGACCGAAGAATACCTTTCCGGAATAGACGTGCCGTTTGTTAAAGAAAGTCCGGTGAAGTTGCTCTGCAAATACCTCAACGAATACGAAATCAAAGAAAATAACACCATTCACATTATAGCTTCCATTGAAGAAATTTATTTCAAAGAAGAAATTATGCACGAGGATTATTGGTTGCAATTAGACAAAGCCAATGTAGTCGCCATAAATGGTTTAGACGGGTATTGTTTGCCCAAAATTTTAGACCGATTTGATTATGCTCGTCCGCATTTAAAAACCAAATCTATCCTAAAAAATGGCGCATAAAAAAGTAAACTTACCCGAGAAAATCTGTAAAACTTGCGGCTTGTCTTTTGCTTGGCGCAAAAAGTGGGAAAAAAATTGGAACGAAGTAATGTATTGTAGCGAAAAATGCAGAAGAAACAAAAAACAGGATTAGTTTGGTTTAAAAATGACTTGCGCGTGAATGACAATCACTCCTTGTTCAAAGCCATTCAGAAGAACAATCAAGTAATTGCCGTGTACTGTTTTGACCCAAGACAGTTTGCCGAAACCACTTATGGTTTTAAAAAAACAGCCCAATTCAGAGCCAAGTTTTTGATGGAGACCGTTGAGGAACTCAGGGCTAATTTGGCCAAAAAAAATATCAGCCTTTTGGTATTTCACAAAACGCCTGAACAAGTGATTCCCGATTTGGCGAACCAATATCCTATCGACAATATTTACCTTCAAAAAGAATGGACAGCAGAAGAAACAGCTGTAAATGACGCGGTGCGATTAGAGATTCCAACCGTAAATTGGCACGAATGTTATGACCAATTTTTATTCCATCCCGAAGATATTCCTTATGCCGATTTCAAGAAAATCCCGGAAATCTTCACCGAATTTAGAAAGCTATGCGAGAAAACCGTTTCAGTTAGAAGTTGTGCCACAATCAAAGCAATGCCGCAAAGTAATATAATTGCAAAAGACACCTCTATTCCAACCCTACAAGATTTGGGTTTTGAAGATTTTGAAATGTCTCCCAAGACTGCATTCCCGTTTCATGGTGGCGAAAACCAAGCTTTGTTGCGCATAGCGGATTACTTTTGGGACACCAAAAAATTATCCGTTTACAAGAAAACACGCAATGGTTTAATCGGCAAAGATTACAGTTCCAAACTCTCAGCTTGGTTGGCCAACGGCAGTATTTCGGCACGAACCATTTATTGGGAAATAAAAAGTTATGAAAAAGAAAATGGTGCCAATGAAGATACGTATTGGCTAATTTTTGAATTGATTTGGCGCGATTATTTCAAATACATTTCCCTTAAACACGGCAATAAAATTTTCCAACTCAAAGGCATTTTGAACAAAAACTACGAATGGAAATTCAACAACAAAGCCTTTCAGCAATGGACGAACGGGCAAACCAAAGAACCATTTGTCAATGCGAATATGATTGAACTCCAACAAACCGGTTGGATGAGCAATCGCGGAAGACAAAACGTAGCGAGTTATTGGGCGAAAGAATGGGAACAAGATTGGCGCATTGCCGCCGCATATTTTGAAAGTATGCTCATTGATTACGACGTGCATTCCAATTATGGGAACTGGATTTACAATTCGGGCGTGGGCAATGATCCGCGCGACCGAAAATTCAACATCAAACGCCAAGCAGAAATGTATGATGCCAATAGTGCGTTTCAAAATCTTTGGCTTCAAACCACTTTATTTTAAATGAAAACACTTCGGCTAATTCTCGGTGACCAATTAAACTTGAATCATTCTTGGTTTCAAACAAAAGATGACTCTGTAATCTATCTGATGGCTGAAGTGCGTCAGGAAACCGATTATGTGAAACATCACATTCAAAAAGTTACGGCTTTCTTTTTGGCAATGCGCCATTTTTCTGAAACGTTACAAGCACAAGGACATCAAATTCGGTATTACAAAATTTCAGCCGAAGACAATTTGCAGGATTTTGAAAAGTTAATTCAAAAAGAAATCGCCCTACATTCCATCACCCATTTCGAATACCAATTACCCGATGAATATCGCCTTGACGAACAATTGAAAGCCATTTGCAGCCAATTAGACATCACAAGTCAAGCCTTTGACACCGAACATTTTTATACGGAAAGAACGGAACTATCCCAATTTTTCCAAGGCAAAAAACAACTGTTGATGGAAAGTTTCTACCGAATGATGCGCAAGAAACACCAAGTGATGATGGTAGGCGAACAACCTTTGGGCAATCAATGGAATTTTGACCACGACAATCGCAAGAAATACAAAGGCGAAGTTGCCGTTCCCAAAGCCAAACAGTTTCCGAAAAAGGTCTCGACGATAGTGGGCGAGATTCAACAAGCGGGCATTTGTACTTTTGGTAACATTGACCCCGATACTTTTGGCTGGCCTATTTCCCGAGAAGAATGTTTAGAATTACTCGCTTATTTCTGTCACCACTTACTGCCTCATTTTGGGACTTATGAAGACGCGATGCACACCCAAGAAAAGCAATTGTTTCATTCGCGGTTGTCATTTGCTATGAACAGCAAAATGCTTTCTCCCAAAGAAGTAATTGATGCCGTTGTTGCACATTATCACCAAAATCAAGCAACCATAACTTTGGCACAAGTTGAAGGTTTTGTGCGACAAATTATTGGTTGGCGTGAATATGTAAGAGGCATTTATTGGAAGGAAATGCCCGAATATGCCCAAATGAATGCCTTGGGAAATCACGAACCTTTACCCGCTTTTTATTGGACCGGTGAAACCAAAATGCAGTGCATGAGTCAGGCCATAAATCAAAGTTTGAACGATGCTTACGCCCATCACATTCAGCGGTTGATGATTATTGGCAATTTTTCTTTGCTCACCCAACGCCATCCTGATGCCGTTGACGCTTGGTATCTTGGCGTTTACATTGACGCGATTGAATGGGTTGAATTGCCCAACACGCGTGGCATGAGTCAGTATGCCGATGGGGGAATTTTGGCAACCAAACCTTATGTTTCTTCGGGCAGTTATATCAACAAAATGAGTAACTATTGTGAGTCGTGTCCTTACAACGTTAAAGACAAACTAGGCGAAAATGCCTGTCCGTTCAACAGTTTGTATTGGAATTTTTTAGACGATAAAAAGCAATACTTCAAGAACAACCAACGCATGGCCATGATGCTGAACTTACTGAACAAAATTCCGGCCGAAGAACTTTTCCGAATCAGAGAAAAAGCGGCTCACATTATTCAAAATCCCGATTTGTATTAAGATTTTGGTTTGAAAATTAGCTGGGTTGAAGTGGCTTGGATTTCTTTTTTATTCAACTTCATTTTTCTGAATTTACCGTTGACAAACAGTTCAGCTTGGTCGCTGTAATATTTACTCATCGGATTTCCTGAATTTCCCGTTGGTAAAACACTTAGGCTGTTTTCAATATCTGAAAAATCAATAATTCGCCTTGTTGATGGTCCACCTTTAACCGGAATTATAGCCTCATCGGTGTAAATAAAGAGTTGGTTATTGATGACTTCATTGGTGCCAGATATTGGAAATGGTCCAACATTAAAAAAGCCACTTAATAATTCCACTTTTCCAATGGGATGTTGGAAGGTAACTTGATGCACTTTGCTCCATTGCCATTGCGAGACATCATTGCCCAATTGTTTTTCTAAAGACGCAATGGTTTCTTTAAAAGATTGGGTCAAAATTTCCGATTGGGTTTCCTTTTTGTTTTTCGTATTGATATTGTCCCACCAAGGTGAATTGGCATTTTGGGATTGGGCTTCAATCATTTGCTTGACAATATGTGTGCTCAACAACAGTTTGAAATTCTCTTCTCCGAATTCATCTTCTAATGTCGATTTCAAATAAAAATAAAACCATTTATTCAAAAGCGTTGGCGCAATGTCATTCAACTCATGCGTCGCTTTCCAATCTTTTAAAATGGTCAAGGCTTGCTTTTCATTGGCACTGAAATTAGCACTATTTAAAGGTTTGGTCATATTGCCAACGATTGTTTGAGCCGAAGCCGAAGTGTTATCGACGATCATTTTAGAAACGTCTTCTTTGGTCCAATTGTTTTTCGGACTTAACAAACCATTGATTCTCATAGCTCTGTCTTTGGGCAAATAATAACCGGGATACAAATAGCCGTCGATGGGTGTTGGTTGGTTATTAGAACTGTACACATAATGCCATGGCGGATTGATTGCCTGCGGATTTTTGGCGAAAGCCAAGAACTCTTTCTTGTCATCGATACCATTGGCGCCGTTTAAGATGAAATTAGTGTTGACGCTTTTGTCGACTTTATACAACTTCCCCGAAGTAATCCAAGCGATATTCCCCTTGGCATCGCCATACATGATGTTTAAACCCGGCGCGTGAATCAATTCGATATTTTTGTGGAAACTCTCTAAGTTTTTAGCATGAGACAAGGCATAAACCGCATCGAGGATTTGGCTTTTTTGTTGGGTGAAAATCCAATGCATCGCTACCGATTTATCGATTTTCAAACCGTCTAGTAATCCTGTAATTATTGGTCCATGACTGCTGGTTTTGACATTCAGCTTGACATCAGTACTGTCTTTGACTTTGAGGATTTTTTGGTTGTATGTGAAGTTTTTATAACCTTCAGGCGTTTTGTATTGCTTAGGGTTGTTTGGATTTTCTTCTTCTTGAAAGAAATCGACATCGTCATTTTCAAACATGGTTAGTCCATAAGCATAATTGCGATTGTGTCCCAAAAGCGGGAATGGTGTTCCGGCCACATAATACCCATAAATTTCATAATCCGGGCAAACGATGTGCGCTTCGTACCAAGTTCCGGGTTGAGAATACATGATGTGTGGGTCATTCGCCAAAATCACTTTTCCGGTTTTGGTTTTTTCACTGCCAATTACCCAGCTGTTACTGCCTATAAAAGCGGGAACAGGAGAAGCTTCGAGCAAACTCGCCACTGACTTAGAGATTTCGCTATACTCTTTATATTTTCCTTGAAACGATTGCAATTGTTGGGTGCCAAACTCGCCATTGATGCCAAAATCTTTTAAATAATCAGCGCCAAATCGGTCGCGAATATCGGTCAGTAATGGGTCGGTTTTTTGCGCCATCGCAAAGCTGAACGACATGAATCCGAAAATATTATAGACATCTTTTAGGGTGAATTTTTCTTGTTCAATTCCGAGTAATCGAATTTCCACAGGTGTTTTTCCTTCGGCTATATATTGATTGATTCCATCGAGATAGGCTTGCGCCAAAAGGTACGTTTGCGAGTTCTTGTCTAACTGAGCCACTGCTTCCGCCGAATTCTCATCGATGCCAATTCCGGCAAAGAACATATCTGTTTTTAAAGCGGCACCACCAAAAATTTCTGCAAGTCTTCCCGGAGCGATACGTCGCATGAGTTCCATTTGCCAAAGTCGGTCTTGTGCATGTACATATCCCAAAGTGGTCATGGCGTCTTTTTGGTTATCGGCATAAATGTGCGGCACGCCATATTCGTCAAAATACACTGTAGTTTCCTTACTTATATTTTGCAGGGTCAATTCGCCTTCATAATCGGGTTTGCTGTATTGTAAATAGCCAACACCAACAATAAGGATTAGGACAATAAGTGATAAAATTACAAGCAGGATTTTCTTAATGAGTTTCATGGAGATAGAGATTGAATAACAAATATAAGAAATTGAAAAGTACGAAGCCTGAAGTTTATATTTAGAAGAGAAAGCATTGTGATTTTTTAATATATTAGCTAAACTAAAAACCAACAAAACCTATTTATGAAGACCAACCTCGACAAAATTGTAATCACAAGTTTTTTCTTGTCATTTATCATAACTATTATTGGTGCCTTATTTAAAATAATGCATTGGCCTGGAGCTTCTATGTTATTAATTATTGGGTTACTTAGTTTGGCCGTATTTATTTTTACAGCACTTTATGAAGTTCACAATTCAAAAACCATCAATAGCTCTGAAAAGTTTATGTGGACTATTGGTTTTTTATTTTTTGGTTCTATAGCCGGATTAGTTTACATCCTCTCTGGAAGAAAAAGAGTAATCAGATAACAAAAAAAGGAGCCAACAAATGAGGCTCCTTTTTTATTTTTTTTCTTGGTTCTAATTGGTTCTTGCAAACACAACTTCCGGTTCTTGTTGGCTTAAACAGTGGAAACTTCCCAATCCCCAAATAATATCAGTTGAATCAATACCAATGACTTTTCGTGATTTAAAACAATCTTGGAGTATGTCTAAAGCCTTAATGTCGTTCTTATCATCTCTGAATGTTGGGACAATTACTTTTTCATTGGCTATATAAAAATTGGCATAAGAAGCCGGCAAAATTTGGTCGTCATAGATTACCGTTTTCGGCATGGGCAACTCAACTATATTAAGTTGCTTCCCGTTTTCCAATCGCATTTTTTGTAGCAATTCCAAATTTTCCTTTAATATCGGATGGTTTTCGTCGTTTTTGTTTTCTTCGATTACCGTTACAACAGTATCTTCATTGACAAATCGGGTGATGTCATCAATATGTCCGTCGGTATCGTCACCGATTATACCGTCATTGACCCAAAGAATATGTTCAACTCCGTAGTAATCCATCAGGTACTTTTCAATTTGAGATTGGTTTAAATGAGGATTTCTATTTTGGTTTAACAAACAGGCTTTGGAGGTTAACAATGTTCCTTTGCCGTTGAATTCAACACTTCCGCCTTCCATAACAATCCCAGGATTAAAAACCGGCAATTCTAGTTGTTTCCCAATGAGTGTTGGAATTACATCATCTAAATCGTAAGGAGGATATTTATCACCCCAAGCGTTATAACCCCAATCTACGATAGCTTTCTCTTTTGAATTATGGTTTAACAAAAAAGCCGGTCCGTGATCTCGACACCAAGCATCATTTGTTGGGTTAAAATAAAAAGTGATTTGACTTAGTAAAAATTCCAAGTTGGTTACTTTTTGCGCGTAAACAGCATTTTTTAATTGAGCCAATGCAAAAGATTTCATGCTTTCATCTTTCACATTGATGCAAACTTTTTGATGGTCGGCCACTTGAAAAATAAACTCGCAATAGGAATGGTATATGGTATGGATTTTACCGGGCCAAGATTCTTCTTTGTGTGGCCAAGAAAGCCACAATGCCCTTTGAGGTGCAAATTCGGCCGGAAAATAAAATCCTAATTCTTTAGGTGTTTGCATGATAGAATAATCAATCTTCGTCAATAAATCTTTTAGTAATTGGGGCGTAACTGTCGATTCTTCTGTCTCTTAAAAAAGGCCAATGCATTCGGAAATAATTGGATTCTTTTAGGTCAAGATTGGTCACTGTAGTTTCTTCATTGTCATGAGAAGCTAAATAAAGTAATTTACCTTGTGCATTAGCGACAAAACTTCCTCCCCAAAATTTCATCGCGCCGTCTTGTTCAAAACCTACACGATTAACACTCACTACCGGAACACCATTCGCGACCGCATGAGAACGTTGTATGGTTTGCCAAGCATTGTATTGGTCTTGATTTGTTTCTTCGTCTTGAGAAGTTGCCCAACCGATGGCTGTTGGATAAAATAAAATTTCTGCACCCATTAAAGCGGTAATTCTTGACGCTTCTGGATACCATTGGTCCCAGCAAATTAATACGCCAATTTTGGCAAACTTAGTTTGAAAAACTTTGTATCCTAAATCGCCTGGAGTGAAATAGAACTTTTCATAAAAAGCAGGATCATCCGGAATATGCATTTTTCGGTATTTGCCTAAATAAGTTCCGTCAGCATCAATAACTGCCGTTGTATTGTGGTAAAGTCCTTCTGCCCTTTTTTCAAATAAAGAAGCGATAATAACTACGCCCAATTCTTTGGCCAATTCACACATAATATGGGTTGTTGGACCTGGAATGGCTTCGGCTAATTGAAAATTATCATAATCTTCAACATCGCAAAAGTATAATGAGGTGAAAAGTTCTTGCAGACAAACAATTTGTGCTCCTTGTGAAGCAGCATTTCTTATTTCTCTTATGGCTTTATCGATATTGGCGGCTACATCTTTTGAGCAAGACATTTGCACTAGTCCAATTTGTACGTTTGTCATTTTATTTTATTTTCTGCAAAGTTAGTGTTTATGGTAAATTTTTGAAACTATTTTTTAAAAGCGCAGATAAACAAAAAATGGCCTGTAAATTACAAGCCATTTTATCTAAGGTAAGTAATGCGATTATTCTTTAATGAACTTGCGCGATACTTTTGCTGTATTAAAAGTTACTGTATATACTCCTGAAGCCAAACCTGAAACATCAATACTTTGTTCGTTTGATGTAATATTTTTGGTCATTATAACCTGACCCAACACATTGTAAATGCTTACACTTTCGTTAGGCTCAAATTCTCCTTTAACTGTAATTTGATTGGCCGCCGGATTTGGATACATGATAAAATTGTTTTTCACATTTTCTTCAACTCCTAAATAAGGCAACACTGTCAATGTAAATGTTCTGGTTACTGTAGAAGCACCACTGGTTGCCACCATAGTAATAGTATGATTTCCCGGAGAAAGTACTGTGCCAACAACTGGAGACTGTGTTAATCCTGCATTACAATTTTCTGTTATAGGATTGGCTAAAGCACTATAACTTGTTAAAGTATAACTATTAGATGGACCTGCTTGAACTGTTTGATTAGTTATTGGATTCATTGACAAGGCCAAAGTAGGCATTGCATATCCAGCTTCAAGGAATTTTTCTGTGATGATTGCTACATCAGCACATGGATAATTCATAGTAATCGCGGCTGTTCTTACGGCAATTGCTGCTGCTTCTTGGGAAGTGTTGCTGGTGGTTAAATCTAATCCATTCAAGAAAGCTTTGTCTGTTTTTTCTCTTCCTATACCATCCCAAATTTTCATTAGAGCTGTAGCCCAAATTTGACCATCTGTGTGAATTTGATTGACTAAACCCCCATTGTAATTAGCGCTGTAATCGGTAGTTCTTCCACCCCAAAAAGGATTGTGTCCATCCCAACTGAATACCCAGTTGTATTGTGGTGTTGCTGAACCCCATTGATTCAAACTTCTACTGTAAGATACCGCCCAATAATCGCCGCATCCTTCGCTTAAACCATTAACTTGAGACAATCCTCCACCAGTAATCCAATCGTGTAAACCATGTCCTAACTCGTGCAAAACAACATCTGCATCTTCTGCATCATCTACTCCACCTTCACCAAATTGCAATTGGCCGTTACCATAAAAAGAATTATCGGCACTACTGGCACCATGCGGATCGAAGAGAACAGCACCTGCATTAGCACTTTGATAAGGTACACAAGCTATTCCTAAGGTTTGATTGATATATCTTAAACTTTTATCCAAATGATAAAATGCATTTACTGCTTCAAAACCATCGTCAAGTCGGGTAAAGTTAAAGGTAGAAGTACTCTGAGTAAAAAGCCCTTTGTTAGGAGAACCTAACTCTTTAATTTCTGCATAAGTACTCTTTAATTTATAAGTACCGGCTGTCAAATCAATCTCAGGTAAAGTAACTGAAACCCTTGCGTTATTCAACTGAGTTGTAGCAGCATCACTTCCGTCTGAATATCCTGTAGCGGCATAAGCAACACCCGCTTGAGAAAGTGGATCCGGATTAAATACCATTCCAGCCCCTGAAACATAAGCTAATGGCGCCATTGAAACCGGTGGATTGCTTTTGCTTTCGTTGTTATTGTGTTTGTGTTTCTTATAGTAATAAGCCACATCTTTTGTGCTCAAAACAGCACCTGTTTGTGCATCAACGATAGTTTCCCAACTTCCTACTTTGTCATAAGAATTGGTCAACACTCTGTAAACTAATTTGGTTCCGCCGAGTTTGTTGTGAACTACTAATTTACTTTCTTGAAAAGTAATATCACCTGTAATTTTTAGCGCTTCATTTGAAATAGCTATAGCATTTTCTTGCGTAATTGAAGGTGTTGTATTCACCTCAGCAACAGTGGTATCATAAGAAGAAGCCGGACAAGTAATTTCACCGTAGGGTGAAAAATGCACCACTATTTCAGAATCGAAAACCGGCACGCCATTCTTTAACTGTTGAAAACGAAGTGTTTCTCCCGTTTGCGTTTTTCTAACAAATCGTAGCGAAAAAGCATCATTTGGTTTAATGTTTAGTTTTGCTTCATTGGCTTTTAACCATAATCTTGCTTCTGTTTCTTTTTCAGAAACTTGGGCCATACTAACTGCTGTAAAAGCAAAAAATACAAAAAAGGCAAAGTGTAATTTTGTTTTCATCCTAAATCTTTGGTTTTGCGGTATTTGATTAATAATTAATTACAAATCAACGAATTGTTTTTAATAAAAGCAATTTTTATTTTGTTAAAATCCCTTGTTTTAAAATTTGTCCGAAATCATACATATCTTCATAAGAACAATAGAATGGCGCCGGAGCCAATCGAATTACATTAGGTTCACGCCAATCGGTGATGACACCGTTTTTCATTAAATAATCAAACAAACTGCGTCCTTGACCATGCAGAAAAACGGAAAGCTGACATGCGCGTTCTTCTTGATTTGAAGGAGTAATGATTTCAAATTCGGCACCGTCTAATTCGGCATCAATTTCGTGAAGTATAAATTCGAGGTAAGCGGTCAACTGGTTTCGCTTTTTGATGAGCTTTTCCATGCCAACTTCGGCAAACATTTCGGTGGAAGCCAAATACGGTGCTAAAGACAATATAGGCAAATTACTCACTTGCCAACCGTCGGCGCCATGCACCGGTTCAAACTGTGGCTCCATTTTAAAACGACGCTCTTTGTTGTGTCCCCACCAACCGGCAAAACGCGGTAAATCGGCATGGTGGTGTTTTTCGTGCACGAAACAACCGGAGGCATTTCCGGGACCGGAGTTCATGTATTTGTAACTGCACCAAGCGGCGAAGTCAACGTTCCATTCGTGTAATTTTAAATCGATATTTCCGGCGGCGTGGGCCAAATCAAATCCGACGATAGCGCCTGCTTTGTGTCCGGCTTCGGTGATGGTCTTCATATCAAAAACTTGTCCGGTGTAATAATTGACGCCACCGATTAAGACCAAAGCCAACTCATCGCCTACTTCATTAATTTTGGCCACAATATCTTCCAATCGGATGTTGTGTTCGCCTTCTCTGCGTTTGATTTCGACTATTGCCTCTTCAGTTTTATAGCCGTGAAAATTGACTTGACTTTGGAACATGTATTGGTCGGAAGGGAAAGCTTTTTCTTCGCAAATGATTTTATATCTTGTGGCTGTTGGGTTGTAAAACGACACCATTAA
>JBDLVY010000246.1:0-28323 GCA_039804545.1 Bacteroidota bacterium
ATATAAGTGGCAATGTCACTTTTTTTATTTTGGTAAGGATTATAAGAATTGGCTAATAAATAATTCTTTTTTGAATCTTCAAATTGGTTTGTTTCAACTGCGCTTTGTCCAAGTTTTGAATAACTTTTAGCATACGAATGATCAATTTTTATGGCTTCTTTATAAGCTATGATGGCCTCTGAAAAGTTTCTTTTGGCAAAATAACTATCGCCTAATAAATTCCACAAATCAGGAACATCTTTATTAAGTTTTAAAATGTCGGTTAACAGTTTTATAGCATTGTCGGGCAGATTTTGTTGGTTGTACAACTCAACTATTTTAGTATAAGCCGGTATAAAAAGTTTATTTTTTTCAATAGCCTTTAAATAATAATCTTTAGCTAAACTGTTATCTTTCAAGGCTTCTTTTAGATAATTAGCATAATTAAAATAAGCTTCTGGCTGATTTGAATTTAATTGAATTCCGGTTTCAAAAGAGGTTTTGGCTTCCACTTTTTTTCGTAGTTTATAATACAGCCAACCTTTACCGGAATAAGCTGAAACATTGTACGGATTTTTTTCAATAGCATTCGTGTAGAGTGAGTCAGCAAGCACATTTCTATTGGATGTGAAGGTGTTGGTTGTTAAAAAATCAGCGTATTGGGAATACAGTTCAGAGGTATAGGGATTGTTTTCGATAGCACTTATAAAAATATTTTCAGCTCTTTTTTTATCGATTTTTTGCTCATTGATATATTTCAATACACCATAATTTAAGAGCGTGTTTATTGAATCAGATTGTATGGCTTTATCCAACCATTTTTGAGATTCAATAACATTGCCTTTTGTTTTATATAAATTACTGATTTTTTGGATTAAATAGGTGTTATTTGGGAAAATGTCAATCGCTTTTTTATAATTCTCTTCAGCTAAGTGATACTTGCCTTCATTCTCATAAATCTCACCAAGTTTAGTAAAAATATTTGCATCAGAACCATTGGTTCCTAAGGCACTATTTAAAAGTTCTTTAGCTTCGTCAAAACGATTTTCTGACAGGAGGTTTGTACTCAAATTTGCAATTGGTCCTGACCACGATTTAATTAGATTTCGGGCAGTATTAAAATGATAATGAGCACTGTCCGTTTTTTGTTCTAAATTATAAATCAAACCCATTGCATTGTGGATATAGGCTGCCTTTGGTTCAATGACTAAAGCTTCTTTCAGTTTTCTTTTGGCTTTTTTGTACGCCACATTATTCTTGCTTTTAATAACAGAATACGCTTCTAGCAATAATTTACTAGCCTTGATGCGATCATACAAATAATTATCTTCCTCGAGTAATTGCAAACAAATCTCTAAGTTTTTTGCTTGTTTTAAAAATTCACTGGCTAGAGGTAATTCATTGACCCCATTGATATATTCATTGATTAAATTTTGCGCATTTGAAGACAGTTTGTCCACCAACTTGCCCTGCATTTTATTTAAAAAATCTTTCGAAATAGCGGTGTTTTCTTTCGCTGATTTGAATAATTCTAAGGCGCTAGACGGTTTTCCAAAGTAATCTTTTCGCTTGAGCGCTTCTGTAAAATCTTTATTGATTTTTGTCATTGCTGCATTTTCATTTTCGGTTTTTAGGATGCCTCTTGCTTTGATGTCGTTATTGATTTTTTCTTTAGATACCTCCTTAAAGACAAACGATTTGTCATCTTGTCCAACCGCTTTATAAATGGCTCTGGTATTCTCAGTGCGAACAATTGGAATTTGATTTTGATGAAATTTTTTAGAAACAGTATTGTTTACATTGTTGTATAAATAATCGTCAATTTCATTGTATTGTAAATTGTTATCAGTATTGGTATCAGCATTACCCGCCAAAGCTTTAACCAAATAAAAAGTAAAATAACCATGCTTTAATTCGCTACTTTCATAGGACAATTCATTAGGTCCGCAACTTAAAAATTTTATAGAATTTTCAAACATTGCCTGAATGGTTCCCATGTTTTTTTGTGTTCCTTCTTTATAAATAAATCCGGATTTACAAGCATCTAAAACCAAAAACACTTTGATTCCTTTTTCAGTTAATTTAGGGATAAATTTTTCGTTTAAATAGGCAAGAGGCAACACGCCACCCACACCATTGTATTCTTGATGGGCATTTGCATCAGCGGCCAATAAATAACCTACTTTATCACCAAAATCATCAACTACGTCTCCATGGCCGGCAAAATAAAAGTAAACTACATCGCCGGAAACCGCCTTTGTATAGATGTTTTTTAGTTCTTGTGAAATTCGCATACCAGTTGCTTCTTCATTAGCTAAAAAACTGATATTTTCCTCTGCAACTTTTTCAATCTGACTTAAATATTCTTTAAACATAAACGCATCATTATCTGCATAATTAAGTTTAAGACTGGGTGAAATATAATCTGAAATACCAATTATCAAGGCATGTTTTGTGCCTTGATTTGAGGTAGCTATTTTGGTGCCTATAGAGCCTCTTGCATCGTTTTGAGCAATTGTTTTAAAACAAATTAGACTAAGAAAAATAATTAAAATGTATTTCATAATTGGATTTACGATAAAACGGCAAACGTTAACATCATTATTTCTTTACTATCTCATAAACAAATTCTGTACTAAATCCGTCAACTTCACTATTAGTAGTATTTCCGGTAGAACCTCTGGATTGACTATAACTTTGTTGGATAAAATTTTCTAACGGATTTGCATTCCTACTAGCTTCTCCTCGGGTAGTAACTGTAGGTTGAAAGTTAATTGGAGTGGTAGTCGCAAAACCTTTTAAGATTAATGTTTCATATGGAGGTCCAAACGAATAAACACAATCTTTAAAAATCATGGTTTGTCCGGGTGCTAATTTACGTTCTTCATTGGTCAGAGGACAATTGTCATTGGGCATGAAAGGAGCAATTTCTCCTTTACTATTGATTTCAATAATACTAACGTATAGCGCTTTTTTACTTTTATTGGTAATTTGTAAGACAGCATGGTCTTTTTCAGGGACCACTTCAAAAATACCTGCCTCATTGATGTTTTTGTTTTCTTCTATTAAATCACCCACATTTCCAGTTGCATCGGAATAATTGATTGGGAGTAACTTAAACTCTATTTCGTAGGCTAAATTTTTTAGGCTTAAGTTTTTAAGATATTGTCCTTGGGCAAAATTAAAGAGTTTTTGATTGATGTCTTCTATTGAACTCGACCCTCTAGTGTTTTCATCGGCATCTATATCTTTTATACCATTAGTAGACTTAAGTTCGATTCCATTTGTTCGATTTTCCAGAATTACATCCGCTTCTTCTATTAATGTTACAACTGAGCCTAGATTGTTTTTCTGTAAAAAATGGGCAACACCTGTTTTTAAAGTATTGTCTTTTATACTTTGGTCAAAAAACACTTTAATGGCAATGTCTCCATAGGATTGTTTGTCTATAATTACCCAAAAATCTTTAGTATTAGTACTGTTTAAACTTTTGTCTAATTTAATATAGGCAATATTGAAGTTTGATTTGGTTATAACGCCTGTACTAATTACATTTTTATCTGTTGCTTTTGTAGTTCCAGAGGGTACAATTTTAACGGTTGTACCTTCAAAAAGACCTTGGATTTTTCCGGCATTAATGTGTATGAGGTTATTATTTGGAATTTTAGCTATTTCAAAATAGGCTTGTTGTTGAACATATTCTCCATTAAATAATTTATAATCGATATCGCCTTCAATTGTTGGCGTTTGTTTAGGGGAAATTACATTCATATTAGCCGCAATTTTAGAAAACAATTGTCGGTAAGTAAAATCGCTTCCTAAATCGGCCATTGCTTTGGAAAATGCAAAGCTAAGTGAGCCAAAACCTTCATATTCATAATTTAATTCGTCAGCAGATGCACCAGAAATCAAAACAAATGGTGCAGCATTCGGATTGACTATTGTTCGTTCAACCATAGCGCTTCCTTTTGTTTTATCATTTTCTAAAGGTTTCCAGTCATCAGGGGCAAAAGTTGCTTTACCTCCACGAGATTTTCTCCCTCTAGTGGTTGAGCCAGAGTGGCAACTATCTAATATTAATACCAATTGACCTTTGTTCCCTAGAGTATTTCTAAAATTGGCTATAATATTACCCAATTCATCATCACGTAAATGGTTTTCTCCTTTGTAGTTAAAGGTGTATCTAACCCAGGCATCATAAGGCACTAGAGCTTCATCTTTGCCGTCTATTTCATCGCCATTGTCATCAAAAATTTGTTGACCATGTCCGGAATAATGAATAACAACAATATCACCTGCTTTTATTTTTGCTTTTAAATCTTCAATTGCTTTTATGATACCTGCTTTTGTGGCCTCATCATTCACCAGTAGGCTAATGTTTTTTTCAATGAATCCATGATTTAAAAGTGCTTGTTTAATTAAAGAAACATCATTTTCAGAACTTATTGTAGACCAGCCGGTTTTAGTGGGATAATCGCCAATAGCGATAATTAATCCATATTTTTCTGCTGACACATTCAAGGCAAAAAATAAGGAAAAAAGAAGTATATATGTTTTTGGCATATTCCGTTAATTTAAATTTAAAATATTAAATGAAATTCCAAAATAGAATCCAAAATCATATACATTTTTAGTAAAGCTATCTACGTCATTCAATGTGGTGACATCCCCAACTTCTAGACCATTAATAAGTTTTTTTACAGGTCCGTAAGCAATACCAGCTGAGATTCCTAAACGGCTTTGATTTCCAAAGATTAATGAGGGTCCAAATAAATAATTTACGCCGGTTATGCCATCGGCGATTGGGATAGAAATTCCAAAACTTCCACCTAAATTAAAGTTTTCTCCAAGTAAGGGATAAAAATTAATCATTGTACTTAAGTTAGGTGTAAAATAATTATTTTCATCTGCACCAATTACCCCATTTTCATCTATAAAATAATCATACGATTTTGATTTAAAATTGTTTAGAGTTAATGCTACACTGGTGTTTATTTTAAAACCTCCTTTTGAAAATAATTTTACATGTCGGGTTTTTAATGTAGTTAAATTAGTGTCATCATCTAATTTATTGGCAAATTCACTTTGAACAAACTTTAATTCTAAATCAACTTTATCTGCCGCTATTTCATAATCATAAAATTGCTCAAAAGAAGAAGCTTCCAGTGATGTATAAAGTGCTTCTATTTTATTTAAATTCTCAGTAGTCCAATTTGAAGAAACTGATAATTCATTTAACAAGTTTTCCAAATCGTTGTACTTCATGTTTTGGGCTATTAATTCTCCTCTAGAAGCAATAGTTTTAGCATCATTAGTTTTAGCGTCTATTTCGGATTTTAGTTCATTAATGTTGGAGGCAATGGTATTAGAGTCTTCATTAATTATTTTTTTTAAACTTGAAATGTAGACATGAAAATTTTTATTGGGATCTGCAATTCTTGAATCTTCCTGAATAGAGGCTACTTGCATAAGATTTTTCAAGATGGTTTCTTTGTCTAGATTCGGATTTGTTAGGTTTGCCAATAAGGTTTTTTTTAGAGCATCAACATTAGAAGTGATACTATTAAGTTCAGAAAACTTAGTTTCAACGCCTCTAGAAGTCTCTTTGTTTGGTAAGTTGGTTACATTGAGTTTTAATTCATTTTCAGAAATAGCACTAATTCCACCCAAAAGGTTAGAGAAATTAAATCCGTTAGCACCAGAAGCATGAACCTCTTCTTCTTTAACATCCGTTTGTATACTTACAGCAAATGGATTAACATTTAGTAATTTTATTTCAATTAAACTGTTTCTTTTGAATTTAGGACTGTTTAAGGTATCTACAATTTTATTTGAATTATTTAATTTAAAGTATTCAAAATGGTCTGTTTTGTAATCATATTGAATTCTATATTTTTCTTGTGCTATCACAAAAGTTGAGCAAAATAGTATTAGAGTACTTAATAGTATTTTCATATATTTTATATTTGATTTTTAATTTATTGCAACCAAATATAAAAATAAAATAATAGTTTAATATTCTAATTAAGATATAAATTGAAAATTAAGAAAGTTTATTAAATCGAACTTAAAATCTTAATACTCAAGAGGTGAATCAAAGTATATTCCCTTTCCTATAACCCGAAGGCGTCATTCCTTTTTTAGTATAAAACACTCGGTTAAAGTAACTAAGCGTTTCGAAGCCACAGTCAAAAGATATTTGGCTAACCGTTTTTTCTGATTGAACCAGCAATCGGCACGCTTCATTGATTCTGAGTTCGTTCAAATAATCTGAATAGGTTTTGCCGGTGGCTTTTTTAAAGAACTTACAGAAGTTGCTTTCGGTAAGGTAAATTAAGTCGGCGACTTGTTTCAGGGTTATTTTATGGTAGAAGTTGTTTTGTATAAACAGGCAAACCTTGTTAATCCTGAGCTCACTTTTCTTAGAAACTACGTTGTGAAAAGTATTGGATGCGATGAGTTGGGTAGTTTCTTTTGACAGCACATCTAAGATAGCCACCAACTTCAAAATCCGATCAACGCCTTTGGTTTCGGTCAAGTCGATTATGGCAGCTACTAGTGCTTCATTGGCTTTAAAGCTTATCCCTCTATCAGAAGCTTCCAGCATATTTTTAATGAGGACACTTTCCGATAGTCCCAAAAAAGGCGCAATAAATGCTTTAGAAAACTGTATGACTACCGCTTCTGAATGGGTATCAGAGGCTAACTTCCCCGACCAAGTATGGGGCAAATTACTCCCCAACAAAACCAAATCTCCGGCTTCAAAGTTCTCATAAGAGTTGCCCACAATGCGATAACCGCTTCCCTTTACTATATAGGTCAATTCATATTCGGGGTGGTAATGCCACTTGAATTCAAAAAATGGCACGGCAAACCGATAAGCATAAATACTGGAGTTTCCCATTTCTGATTGGATGTCTTCTAAAACGGCTTTCATAACTTAGTATAAACTTAACTGATGATTATTTTTCAAATATAATTCAATATAGTGTCATAATTGAGCAATTTAATGCTAAATCTATCCAGTGCTAATTGATAGTTTTGAAATTCAGAAGCGCCATGATTCGGTGCTATTGGCTAAAGTTGAATTAAAATACCCATAAAACTATGCAAACCATACCAAAATCAATCACTGAGTTTCTTAACCAACCTTATGATTTAACCCAAGAGCAAATAGATTTTTATCAAAAGAACCGCTACATCAAGCTGAAAGAAGTCTTGAGCGTGGAAGCGGTTGGGTTCTTTAATGAAGCCATTACCCAACAAGTCGCGTTGATGAACCAAGAGGAAACCGCTCTGGAAGACCGAACCACTTATGGTAAAGCGTTTTTGCAGTTGTTCAATTTATGGTTGGAAAATGACATTGTCAAAGCATTGATTTGCAGCAAGCGCATCGCCAAAATCGCCTCCGATTTGATGGAGGTTAACGGGGTTCGTTTGTACCACGACCAAGCTTTATTCAAAGAAGGTGGTGGCGGAATCACCCCTTGGCACGCAGACCAGTATTATTGGCCTTTGGAAACAGATAAAACCGTGACCGCTTGGATGCCGTTGCAAGCCACTCCTTTGGAAATGGGTCCTTTAGAATTCAGTGCCGGTAGCCATACCATTGTTGATGGACGCGAATTGGAGATTGGGGATGAAAGCGAAGCGGTAATCCAAAAGAAATTACGTGTCACCGATTTCAAGCATGTGATTGAACCTTTTGACATCGGGGAAATCAGTTTCCATTCCGGTTGGGTCTTCCATCGTGCCGGTGCCAATGTAACCGATGAAATGCGAAAAGTAATGACCATCATTTACATGGACAAAGACATGGTTTTAAAAAATCCCGAAAACAAAAACCAAATCCACGATTGGAATACTTGGTGTCCGGGTGCCAAAATTGGTGAAATCATCAACTCTCCTATAAACCCAGTTTTATATTCAAAATAAACCATGCAAATCAAATACTGTTGTACTTATTGGGGTTGCGAACAACTATCGGCCAAAGCTTTTCTTCAAAAGGCAGTAGCCGATGGATACGATGGAGTAGAAATTAACTTTCCAGAGGAGGATGGTTTTGTAGCGGAGTTCCTTACCGAATTGGAACACCTCAGAAAAACCACCCATCCCGATTTTATTTTCATCGCCCAACAAGTGCTTTCTAATCAAAACGAAACCGTCAACGGCTATATAGAACGCCTAACCAACCGATTGGATTTTTTAATTACACTAAAACCGGATTACATTAATTCTCATACGGGAAAAGACTTCTTTGAGTTTAGCGACAATTGCAAAATCATAGAAATTACCCAACAGCTTTCCAAATCATCGGGTATTCCTATTTGGCATGAAATTCACCGAGGTCGTTTTTCTTTTCATTTAAAAACGCTTTTAAATTATATAGAGGTATTTCCCAAAATTAAACTCATTGCGGATTTCTCCCATTTTTGTGTGGTTTCAGAAAGCAATTTGGCAGACCAACAAGACTTATTGAGCAAACTGTATCCCCACATCCGACACATACATGCCAGGGTGGGATTTGAGCAAAGTCCGCAAGTCAATCACCCTTTTGCCCCGGAATGGGAAAGCTACTTAGAACGCTACTTAAACTGGTGGCAGCAAATCATTGCAAAACAGCAAAGCCGCCAATTAGAGTACCTTACTATCACGCCCGAGTTCGGACCATTTCCGTACATGCCGCAAGAACCATTTACCCTTAAACCACTCTCTAACCAGTGGGAAGTAAACCTTCAGATAAAAGATTATTTACAACAAAACCTTTCAGTCAATGGCTAATCCCAACAAAAACTACATACTTTTTATCGCTTTAAGCGCTGCCCTTGGCGGATTATTATTTGGGTATGACACCGCTGTAATTTCGGGCGCTATCGGAAACCTAACCCAGTATTTTCAATTGACCCCAATCGAAACAGGTTGGGCCATTTCAAGTGCCTTAGTTGGCTGTTTGGTGGGTGCTTTTGTCTCTGACTATTTGAGCACAAAATTCGGTAGAAAAGTGACCATGATAATCGCTGCGGTTTTGTTTATTCTAAATTCCATCGGCACCGCAATTCCGGATACCTTCACCACCTTTGTGGTTTTTAGAATCGTTGGTGGAATAGGCGTAGGCTTGGCCTCAATGGTGGTGCCCATGTACATCGCCGAGATTGCGCCACCCAAAAGACGGGGTGCTTTGGTGGGCAACTACCAGTTGGCTATAGTAATTGGTATCGTAATGGTTTACTTCGTCAATTATTTTATTGCGCTACAAGGGGATGCCAATTGGAATCTCAATACTGGCTGGCGTTGGATGTTTGGTTCCGAAATTATTCCTTCCATACTCTTCCTGGTCTTCATCTTCTTAATTCCTGAAAGTCCGAGATGGTTATTCTTAAACCATAAAAAAGAAGAAGCTGCCAAGGTCTTAAAGAAATTAAACTCAGCCGAAGAAGCCCTAGTGGTTCAAAAAGAAATCGAAAACTCTGTCCATGAGGAAGATAAAAACCAATGGAAACACTTAGTCCATCCCACGTTTAAGAAAGCCCTATTCGTAGGCATCGGACTTTCAGTATTGCAGCAGTTAACTGGTATCAATGCCATTTTGTATTACGCACCTGAAATCTTTAAAAGTTTGGGTAGTTCCACCGATGCGTCATTGTTAGAAACAAGTATTTTGGGGGTTGTCAACTTGATATTTACTTTATTGGCCATTAAATGGGTCGACAAAATGGGCCGAAAGCCATTGCTTTATATTGGTTCAGCCGGAATGACTATTGCCTTAGCCGCCGTAGGTCTTTTTATTTATTACGATGCGTTAGGGAATTATGTATTGCCGTTTCTGATCTTGTTTATGGCGTCGTTCAGTATTTCTTGGGGTCCGATTGTTTGGGTGTTGTTGTCAGAGATATTTCCCAACAAAATCCGAAGCTTGGCACTTGCCATTAGTGTTTTTATCCAATGGATTGCTAATTTTGTAGTCACCCAATTCTTTCCGAGCCTGATTGAAAACCAATGGTTAAAAGCTCATTTTAATGGGGCATTTCCTTTTTACTTGTTTGCGGTGATCTGTTTGTTTTCCTTACTTTTTGTTTGGAAAAAAGTACCGGAAACTAAAAATAAAACCCTAGAACAAATGGATTCACTATGGGAATAAGAAAAATAGCCAACCTAATTGCGGTTGTTTTGGTTACCAATATAAGCGTGGCCCAAAACTCAAAATGGGTTAAGCCTTTTATTGGTGCTGAGGGAACCGGGCATACCTTTCCCGGACCGTCATTGCCTTTTGGTATGGTACAACCCGGACCGGATAACAATACCAATGGTTGGAACCACACCAGCGGCTACCAATACAAAGACACTTTGTTGCTTGGCTTTTCCCAAACGCGTTTCAGCGGAACAGGTATAGGGGAAATGGGTAATATATTATTGTTGCCCTTCAATGAAAAGAAGCTGTCTTTTAAAAACAGCTATTACAAAACTTCCGAGAAAGCGAGTGTAGGCTATTATTCATTGCTAAAAAAAGACGATGTAAAAGTTGAATTGAGTTGCTCAGAAAGAGTTGCCTTTCACCAATATACT
The DNA here is from genome assembly GCA_039804545.1 of Bacteroidota bacterium. Taxonomy (GTDB): domain Bacteria; phylum Bacteroidota; class Bacteroidia; order Flavobacteriales; family Flavobacteriaceae; genus Flavobacterium. The sequence continues at coordinate 10,543 of JBDLVY010000246.1, forward strand.
TATCCGCATCGCAAAGCCAAACTCTTGATAGATTTGCAACATGGCTTTCAATTCCTAAATGATAGTTTGGTTTTAGAAAGCGATATTACTATAGAAGACAGCACTACCATTTCAGGGTATTGCAAAACCAAAGGCTGGGTAACCAAAAAGTATTTTTTTACGATACATCTCCAAACCCCATTTTCTTCCATAGAAGAACTACCTAAGGGGAAAAGAGAAAATGCACCCAAATATATTTTAGACTTTGATTTGCCCAAAAATAAAATACTAAAAGTAAAGATAGCCCTATCTACAGTGAGTGTAGCCGGTGCCAAATTGAATTTGAATACCGAAATTCCGCATTGGGATTTTACTAAAACCAAGCGCCATGCCGAAAAAGTATGGGAAGACTATTTGAGTCGCATAACTATTGAAGCACCTCAGAAACAAAAAGAAATCTTTTACACCTCTTTATACCATTTGTTTTTACAACCTTCCAATATTGCGGATGTTGATGGTCAATATCGCGGGGCAGATGACAAAATCAACAGCGCCCCTAATAAAGAATACTATTCAACTTTGTCTATTTGGGATATCTACCGAGGAGCATTTCCCTTGCTGCAAATCATAGCACCCGAAAAGATTGACGGTATTGTAAATTCGATGTTGTTGCACCACAAAGCCGCCGGTTTTTTACCCATATGGACCGCTTGGGGACAAGACAATTATTGCATGATAGGAAACCATGCCATTCCGATGCTATTGTCGGCGTACACCAATGGTTTTAAAGGTTTTGATGCAAAAGAAGCGCTTCAAGCCATGGTGGAAACTTCTACCCAAAGTCACATTAATTCCGATTGGGCATTGTACAATCAATATGGCTATTATCCATGGGATAAATTAGACAACGAAGCCGTTTCAAGAACACTGGAAAGCGGTTATGATGATTGGTGTGTGGCCCAAATGGCCTCGAACTTGAAGGAATCCAATACGGCGAATGTCTTCAGCAAAAGAGCCAATTATTACAAGAATCTATTTGATTCGGAAACAAAGTTATTTAGGGGGAAAGATACCAATGGACAGTGGAGAACCCCATTCAATCCGTTAACCGCAACCTCACCAATGAACAATCCCGGGGATTATACCGAAGCCAATGCTTGGCAGTATTTTTGGACACCGGCGCAATACGATAGTGACGGTATCAAATCTTTATTAGGCGGAACTGCCGAATTTACCAAGCAACTCAATGATTTTTTTACTATTGAAAGTCCCAACCCAAATAAGTTTTTAGGACAAGAAGCCATGATCGGTCAGTACGCCCATGGTAACGAACCAAGTCATCATATCACTTATTTGTATGCCTTTACAGACACCCCAAAAATAGGGCAGAAGTACATTCGTAAAATCATCAATGAATTTCACAACAACACACCAGATGGCATGATTGGCAATGATGATTGTGGACAAATGTCGGCTTGGTATCTATTGTCATCCTTAGGGTTTTATCCGGTAAATCCGGCGAACGGAGCGTTTGTCTTGGGCGCGCCACAAGTAAAGAAAGCCACTTTGTACCTTCGAAACCATAAAACTTTTACCATAAAGGCGGAGAACTTCTCTGAAGCGAATTTGTACCAAGAAAAGCCCAAACTGAACCATGCCGAAATGACTAGGCCAATCGTAAACTATGCTCAAATAATGAATGGAGGAACACTTCATTTCTTCATGACCAACCAATAACAAATCCATATGAAAAAATCATTTATTATTGTAATAATGCTGGGAACACTCTACACCAATGCACAAGAAAAGCAAGCTGAAAAATACCAAGTACTCCCTTTTGGAAGCATAAAACCTACCGGCTGGTTAAAGGAACAAATGCAGCATGACGTTGATGGTTTTGTTGGCAACTTGGATAAACTAGTACCTGATTTAATTAACGATCCAATCTATGGCACAGGAAGACTGCACAAAAACAGTGAAGTTAAAGATTTGGGGAACCAAAAAGAAGGAGATGCCGAAGGCAGTGAACAATACAAATGGTGGAATAGTGAAACCCAATCCAATTGGTGGGATGGTTACATTAGAAATGTCATCTTGTTAAACGACAAAGCAGGTCTTGAAAAGGTAAAAAAATACATTCAAGAAGTTTTAAAAACACAGGATGAAGATGGTTATATAGGGATATATGATAAAGAATTGCGTTACCAATTCAATTCAGAAAACGGAGAGTTATGGTCAAAAGCCACCATGTATCGTGGGTTATTGGCTTATTACGACTACTCAAAAGATAAAAAGGTTTGGCAAGCCATCGTAAAAGCAGTTGACAATGTGATGACCAACTATCCCATGGGTAAATCAAGTCCGTTTTCCTCCGGAAAAGAATTCAACGGTGGCGTATCTCACGGTTTGACTTTTACCGATGTTTTAGACAAAATGTACCAAATTACCGGTGATACAAAATACACAGACTACGCACTGTTTTTGTTTGAGGATTTTAGTAAAACTTATCAATCAGAAAAAGATGTGCAGTTATCGAATATTTTCAATCCAAATTACCAATTGCAATCCCATGGTGTACATACCTACGAACACTTACGCCCTTTAATTGTGGCGGCTTATGCCTCTGATAATAAAGAACTGCAGCAAGCACTTGACATTTATATCCAAAGAATTGAAAACACCACAACACTAACAGGCGGTGCCATTGGTGACGAATGGATAGCCGGAAGAACCGCCGACCCAACCCACACCGGTTATGAATATTGCTCGCTGCAAGAATTGTTGGACAGCTATACCGTATTGTTTCAAAAGCAAGGGAATCCAAAAACGGCGGAAACTATTGAGACTATTTTTTACAATGCGGCTCAAGGCGCAAGAAATCCCGATCATTCTTGTATTGCCTATTTAAAAACGGATAACTCCTTTGAAATGGCAGGCACAAAGAATGGCGAAGTAGAACCCAATCGAAAACAAACAAGATACAAATACTCGCCGGCACACCAAGATGTAGCGGTTTGTTGCAATCCTAATGCAGGAAGAATAACCCCCTATTTTCTGGAGAAAGCTTGGTTACAAGAAAAGGAAACCACTTTGGTAAATGTGTTGTTAATGCCAAATGTATTAGCCACTACGATCAAAAATCAATCGGTCAATATAGAGACGGTTACCCAATATCCTTACGAAAACAAATTTGTTTTTAAAATTTCAAATCCAAACCAAGTGTCCTTCACCATAAAAATCAGAAAGCCATCTTGGGCGAAAGGGATAATGACTACCGAAAAATATACGGTTGAAAACAACTTCATGGTATTCAGCAGAAAATTCAATACTCAAGATACTATTACAGTCGAATTCAGCTCCGAAGTCCAAATAAATGAAGACCGAAACCGAGAAAAATACTTCCGCTATGGCGCTTTGTTTTATGCCAAACCAATTGAGGCCATTGAACAAAAAGGAAAATCCTATTCTCCCAATTTTGATGATTTATTCTATCAGCCAAAAGACAACTATCGCTTTCAATTTATGGAAGACCATAATGCCAACTTTAGGGAAGGCAAGATTACTGTTAAAGCCAAAAACAAAACCACCAATCAAGTAGAAAAGATTACGCTTATACCTTTTGGGAAAACAATCTTAAGACAAGTGAGTTTTTAAGAAATAGGATGCAAATTATAATACAGTTGTATTTTTTTTAATACGCCACATACTCCGTAATCTCCAATCCATACCCAATCATCCCCACACGTTTCGTTTGGGTGGTGTTGGAAATCAATCGAATCTTGGCGATGTCAATGTCGTGGAGTATCTGGGCACCAATACCAAAGTCTTTGATGTCCATTTTAATTTGCGGTGCTTTTAAGATGCCTTCGGATTGCAGTTGTTTGAGTTCTGTTAATCTATTCAACAAATCAGAAGAGTCCTTTTCTGGGTTTATGAATAGGATTGCGCCTTTGCCTTCTTGAATGATGAGGTTAAACACATCGTCTAACTTCTTGTCCATACAATCCGTTAAACTGTTCAGGATATCGTTATTGGCTTGGGTCGAAATAATACGGGTTAAGATAGGTTCTCCGGCATTCCAACTCCCTATGGTTAGGGCCAAGTGCACTTGTTTGTTGGTAGTTTGCTGATAAGCCCTCATACGGAACGAACCAAAACGAGTTTCGATATCAAAGTCTTCTTTCTTTACAATCAGACTGTCGTGCTGCATTCTGTAGGCGACCAAGTCTTCTATGGAAACCAATTTCAAATCAAACTTCTTAGCCACTTCTACCAACTCAGGCAAACGTGCCATGGTACCGTCTTCATTCATAATCTCCACAATCACACCAGCCGATTTGAATCCGGCAAGTCTGGCAAAGTCGATAGCTGCTTCTGTATGACCGGTTCTTCTCAAAACGCCACCTTGCTTAGCGGTTAACGGAAAGATATGTCCGGGACGCGCTAAATCATAAGGTTTGGTGTCTTCATTCACCAAAGCCAAGATGGTTTTGGCCCTGTCTGCTGCCGAGATACCTGTGGTTACACCATTGCCTTTCAAATCTACCGAAACGGTAAATGCGGTTTCCATATGGTCTGTATTGTTTTTCACCATAGATTGGAGTTCCAGTTCGTCGCAACGACGTTCGGTAAGTGGGGCACAAATCAGTCCACGGCCGTGGGTAGCCATGAAGTTAATCATCTCCGGGGTTACTTTTTCGGCGGCTGCCAAAAAATCACCTTCATTTTCACGGTCTTCATCATCTACTACGATAATGACTTTGCCTTGGCGAATGTCTTCGATGGCTTCTTCTATAGTATTGAGTTGTATTTTGGTAGCGTCCATTAGACCTTTGTGTTAGTTGTTTTGTAGTTGTTTAATTAATATCCTGTTGTAAATATAAAACAGGAAGTAAAAAGGAAACCCTGCTGTTAATAGTACTAAAAGAGGGATTTCTACTTTTTTATTGTTCTTAGCCGCTAGAGTTGTTAAAGTTTGATGGGCTTTATATATGCTAACGAATAACGCTAAAGCGAATACAGCGGCAACAAGAGTTATTACTAAAGTATAGGGTTTGCCCCAAAAGAAAAGGCCAAATAAAATAATATTGCTCCCTAAGCCAATCAAACTGTAAAGGTTGTATTGCTTAATTATCGTGTCCAATGGAATACTATTGGTAGGCTGTACTTTTTTTGCTACTATGGTTTTAGGTTTACTTTCTTCTGGTAAAGTGTTAAAATATTGTTGAACTTCTGCAGCATCAATTGCCAACTCAGGGGTTACGGTTGACACTACTAATTCCGGTTGTGTCTTGTCAGGGAATAGACGGTTAAAAAAATTCGACAGCCAATCAAAATTCATACTAAAGCCTTTATCATCCGTAGCCCTTTTGGTCAATAAGATGGCTAACGGAGTCAGCACTATAGATGACATCCAACAACCTAAAAACGGCGTAATTTCGTCTTGTTGTGCTACTTTTTTACCAAAAGTATTGATGAAGTGGAAGATGATAAAAATAAGGATTGCAAATACAATAGGCAATCCCAAACCACCTTTGCGGATAATCGCTCCGAGTGGCGCTCCAATAAAGAACATCAGCAAGCAGGCATAGGCAATGACAAACTTATCATATAAGGCTATCCAGTGTTGGTTGATGTTTTTTTGCTTGTCTTGTAGTTCGTATTTGGAAGTTTCCAAAGAGAAGTTCATCGCATCTACATTACTATTGGCCACTCTTAAAATATGCGTTTTATCGCTATCGGAAAAAGAGTGTAGGATGTCTTTTTTATCCAGCACCGGCGCTATAGAATCATTCGCCAAATCAGTAGCGGTTAAGGTAGAGCGTTGGTTGATATTTTCAGAATAAGACAGCACTTCCTTTTTGTAGTTTTTCTGAAGGGAATCGAGCGTGTAGTTAAGTTCACCCACATTCAACATGGTGTTGGTGTTGGTTATTTTTTCTTCGTTTAAATCGGTAGCATTAAGTTTCGATAAGTCGATGTTGATAACATACCTTTGGAACTCACTTTTGGCAAACGGCATTTTGTTGCGTTCTTCAAATTTTTTAGGGGTGATGTCTTCGTAGTAATTTCCGTCGTTGAGTACCAGTTTTAAAACGTTAGAATCTTCACTACTGATCAATTCTCCTTTTTTGGCTTTGATAACGGTATTACTACCCGAACCCATAAACGATTTTTTATGAATGGTCACTTGGCTAAGGTAACGGCCTTCCTCTCCCGATTTCTTTTCAACTTTGATGTTGTAGGCGCCCACTTCGCTAAACTGTCCTTCAGCTATGGCCATAGCAGGTTTTACTTGGGCAATGTTTCTTCGGAAGTTGATAAACTTATATTCGGCATATGGGATAACATTATTGGCAAAGAAAAAGGCCACAAAGCTCAAGAGGAAAATAAAAATCGTAAGACTGCGCATGGCGCGTTGCAAAGAAATTCCCGAAGACTTCATCGCGGCAAACTCATAGTTCTCTGCCAAACTACCAAAAGTCATGATAGATGCCAGCAATACAGAAAGAGGTAAAACCATCGGGATGATGCTTGGCATTTTGAAAAGCAAGAACTTCAGAATCATAACGATGTCTAAGTCTTTTCCGGCCAATTCAGAGATAAAGAGCCAAACTACTTGGAGTACGAATATAAAAAACAAGATTACAAATACCGTAGTAAATGTAATCAGGAAAGATTTTAATAAGTACCGGTCAAGTATTTTCACCTCGAGCTTAATCTATTTTGTTGATGTAGTAATTGGGATATTTACTCGCTGCAAAGGTAAACTGATTTTTTGATAAAGGTTGATTGGTTTTAAAAGAATTAACAGTCAAAGTGGTTTTAGTCCCGTTTTTTCCTATTTCAATCACATTATAAATGTTTTTGGTCTGAGAATCGATACCCAATAACACTTCTTTGCGTTGGTCTTTGGCATTGGTAGGAACCAATTTGATGTACTGTATTTTACGCCCTTTTAAGTCTTGAGGAATATCCCAGTAGTATTTGTAACCACTGTTGAAAAAGGTAAGCATTTTGGCTGGTGTTACAGCATTCTCGTCTTTTTCATTCACACTCGAAATGGTTACTTCTTCGTCTTCGGGCACGATGGTATAACTTTTTTTGCCGTCGTAAATTTTGGTTACGCCTAAAAAGTTCAACACATATTTGTTGCCTTCCAGCACTAAGTTGCCTTTGCTTTCTTTATTGATGTTTTCTTTACTGTTGTAAAGTGAATATTTAAAATCGATGGTAATGTTATTATAGGTCTTTACCTTAGCGGTAACTTGGTCGAGCAAGTCTTTGGCTTTTTTATCTTGTGCATTAGCGGTCAAACTAACAAAAAGGAGTAATGCAATAGATAGAATCTTGTTCATTTTAATGGTTGTTTTGTTCATTGTTTAAAAATTGTTCCAAAGAAGCCAAGTCGGTGATGTTGACACTTCTTGCTTTGCTTCCTTCAAACGGACCTACAATTCCGGCGGCTTCGAGCTGATCTATCAGTCTACCGGCGCGGTTGTAACCCAGTTTCAATTTTCTTTGCAATAATGATGCCGAACCCTGTTGGGCTGTCACAATTATTTCGGCAGCTTCTCTAAACATGCTGTCTCTTTCGGAGATGTCAAATTCCAAATTGACGCCGCTGCCTTCTTCCCCAATATATTCAGGCAATAAGTAAGCGCTGGCATAGGCTTTTTGAGAACCAATATAATCTACAATTTTTTCTACTTCAGGCGTATCTACAAAAGCACATTGAACACGCACCAAGTCATTACCGTTAGAGAACAACAAATCCCCACGACCAATCAATTGGTCAGCGCCACCCGAATCTAAGATAGTTCTCGAATCAATTTTAGAAGTTACTCTAAACGCTATACGCGCTGGGAAATTGGCTTTAATCATACCGGTAATTACATTCACCGATGGTCGTTGTGTAGCAATGATTAAGTGAATACCGATAGCACGGGCTAATTGAGCCAAACGGGCGATAGGTGTTTCTACTTCTTTACCGGCAGTCATGATCAAATCGGCAAACTCGTCTACGACCAAAACTATATAAGGCAAGAAACGGTGACCGTTCTCCGGATTCAGTTTGCGGGCTTTGAATTTCTCGTTGTATTCTTTAATGTTACGCACCATAGCGTCCTTCAATAAAGAATAACGGTTGTCCATTTCTAAACAAAGCGAATTGAGCGTGTTGATTACTTTGTTGTTATCGGTGATAATGGCATCTTCGGTATCGGGTAACTTGGCTAAATAATGACGCTCAATTTTATTGAATAAAGTAAGTTCTACTTTTTTCGGGTCAACCAAAACAAACTTCACTTCGGCCGGATGTTTTTTGTATAATAAGGAAGTCAATACGGCGTTCAATCCCACTGATTTTCCTTGTCCGGTGGCACCTGCCATCAAGAGGTGAGGCATTTTCGCCAAATCAACCACAAAGGTTTCATTGGAAATTGTTTTTCCTAAAGCAATGGGTAGTTCCATTTCCGCTTCCTGGAATTTAGCCGAAGAGATAACACTCTTCATCGGTACCATAGTTGGGTTCTTATTTGGTACCTCAATCCCAATGGTTCCTTTCCCCGGAATAGGAGCGATGATACGAATCCCAAGAGCCGAAAGCGATAAAGCGATATCGTCTTCCAGACTTTTAATTTTAGAAATACGAATCCCGGCTTCGGGTACGATTTCATATAAAGTCACCGATGGCCCAACGGTTGCTTTGATTTGGGCAATATCAATTTTGTAGTTGCGCAGGGTTTCTACAATGCGGTTTTTATTTTCTTCCAACTCTTCCTGATTGATGGTAATGCCTACCGAAGCGTATTCTTTCAGCAAGTCAATCGTTGGGAATTTGTAGTTGGATAATTCTAACGTTGGGTCAAACAAACCAAAATCAGCTACTAGTTTGGCGGCCAAATTCTCTTCCATAACATCTTCATCTGCTGCTTTTTCAATTACAAAAGCGTCATCATTAGTTTCGATGATTGGTTTGGTAGGTTCTGCATAAGTTGGTTCTTCTGATGCAGGCGTAACCGCCATTTTAATCGTAGGTTCCAAATTAATTTCCGAAGCGTTTTCAATCGTTGGTTTCAGCGCTTCCTTATTAATTTCAAATTGGGAAGTCACCAAGGTTGGTTCTGCTATATCTTCCTCTTCGTTTTCTTCTTTTACGGCAAACTCTTCCAAGTTATAATCCACGCCTCTGTCATTGACACCTGCCATACTGCTAATGTCTTCTTTAAGGTCTTTGTGTTTCTTTTCAAAGAAAGACTTAATGGCATCGGGAGAGATTTTTATTTTGAAGATTAGGTAAACTATAATAGACAGTACCAATAATAGAGCTGTTCCGGTTTTCCCGATATAGTCTTGCAGGAACAAATTCATTTCGTAGCCGATTGTTCCACCCAATTCGGGTAAAGTAGTGGCAAAGAAACCAAACAGTATGGATAAAACCACTAAGGCAAACAAATCCCAAAACCAGGTGTTTTTTAATTTGTGTACCGGTAAATCCATGACTAAGAAAGCACCACTTAAAAAGAACAACTTTACAAAAAGGAAGGAAGCCACTCCAAAACCACGGTAAATAAATAAATCGGACAAATAAGCGCCAAATTTACCCAACCAGTTTTGCACGTCTTCGTTTCTGTCGGTAATGGCATCTACTGCACTTTGGTCAACACGACCATGCAAAAAGAATGAAATAAAAGAAACCAAAAAGGCTATAGATAGCAAGACCAATACAAAACCAAACAGCATTCGGTATTGTTTTTTAGTCTTTAGTATTTTGAGCTCCAGATTGGGATCTTTCTCCTTTTCTTTAGTTTCTTTCTTTACTGTTTTTGCCATTGGTGATGTATAACGCTATAAAAATAGAAATTAAATCTACTATTTATAAAAATTTAGGGACATAAATAAGCAAACCGATGGCAATTGCGGCTATCGCAGCAAATAGTACACCACCAGCGGCAATATCTTTGATAAAACCTATTCTGTTGTGAAATTCAGGATGTATAAAGTCGGCTATTTTTTCTATACCGGTATTCATACTTTCTATGCCTAAAACCAAACCAAAAGCCATTATCTGCATCATCCATTCGTAACGATCGATGTCAAAGTAAAAGCCTGCAATAATCATGATAATGACCAAAGAAAACTGCACCATTACACTATGTTCGGTAGTAATCAGTTTTATTGCGCCTTTAAAGGCAAAACCAACACTTTTTAGTCTTCCGGTGATAAAGGAATTGTCTTTTTCGAATTCCATAATATTCTTATTTATAATGTTGCTAAGGCGTTTTCATAGTTGGGTTCGTCTGCAATTTCGGAAACCAATTCAGTATAAATCACTGTTCCGTTTTCGTCAATTACCACTACAGCTCTTGCGTGTAATCCACTTAAAACACCTTCTGTAATTTCTAAACCATAGGTTTTACCAAAGCTTCCGGTATTGAAATCGGATAGGTTGATTACGTTTTCCAAACCTTCTGCTCCACAAAAACGTTTTTGGGCAAAGGGTAAATCACGGGAAACGCACAATACTTTAGTATTTTCTAAAGCACTTGCTTTAGCATTAAAAGTTCTTACTGAAGTCGCACAAGTACTGGTGTCTATACTTGGAAAAATGTTTAAAACCAATTGGGTTCCGGCAAAATCGGCCAAAGAAATAATGCTTAGATCTTGATTTACCAATTGAAAATTAGGTGCTTTTGTTCCTACTTTTGGTAACTCACCATTCGTGTTTGTTGGGTTTCCACCCAAAGTAATTGCTGCCATTGCTATATAATTTTTTGAACGCCAAAAGTAATGAAAATATTGGGAATTACGAATGGCGAAATTAGGAATTACGAAAGGGAAGTTGTAATACATTAAAAAAAGTTTGTTTTGTATTATTGTTTTATCGTAATATTACAATATAATAATTTAAACACTATGGGCGTTTCAAAAACAGCATCCTTTTCTATAGAACAAAATGAGATGGCAACACTATTCAAAGCACTATCGCATCCGGCAAGAATTGCTATTGTTGATTATCTTTTGAGTGTTGACACCTGTATTTGCGGTGATATTGTCAACGAATTGCCTTTGGCACAACCCACCATTTCGCAGCATTTAAAGGAATTAAAAAACGCCAATATCATCAAAGGCACGATAGAAGGTACCGCTATATGTTATTGTATTAATCCGGATACTATTGATACAATAGAAAATCATTTTGGCATGATTCGCCACAAACTAAAGAACAAGTGTTGTTAAAGGTCGGATGTTAGATGTCGGATGTTAGATGTTGGGTGTTAGATGTTGGGTGTTAGATGTTGGGTGTTAGATGTTAGATGTCGGATGTTTTGTCTTAATACTTAATACTAATGTCTTAATACTAATGTCTTAATACTAATGTCTTAATACTTAATACTAATGTCTTAATACTAATATTATGAAACTCTCTGCTATTAAAAACGAATTAAAAAAGCTTAGCACCATAGCTTTCCAATTGCCCAACGGCGAATTGGTTCCCAATCATTTTCACGTAACCGAAGTAGGTAAAGTGACCAAACATTTTATTGATTGTGGCGGTGTAATTCGCCAAGAAGAAGTGGTGAACTTTCAACTTTGGGAAGCCAATGATTATGACCATAGACTGCATCCTGAAAAGTTGCTTCACATCATTGAATTGTCGGAAGCCAAACTTCAAATCCCCGATTTAGAGATTGAGGTCGAATACCAAATGAAAGACACCATCGGTAAATTCAGTTTGGATTTTGACGGAACTAATTTCCAATTGCGATCAAAAATGACCGATTGTTTGGCCAAAGACAACTGCGGCATTCCACCCGAAAAATTGAAAGTGAAAATAGGCGAGTGGAAGCCAAAAGAAGTTTCTTGTTGTACGCCTGAATCGGGTTGTTGTTAATCTTATACACCAAAATGGAATGAAAAAAAGACTTAATTTTTTAGACCGCTTTTTGACGCTGTGGATTTTCTTAGCGATGTTAGTTGGCGTTGGAATCGGCTATTTTATTCCGAATTCAGATGATTTCATCAATTCGTTTTCTTCGGGTACGACCAATGTTCCTTTGGCCATTGGCTTAATCTTAATGATGTATCCGCCCTTGACCAAAATTGATTTTTCTAAAGTCCCGCTAATGTTTAAACAGCCTAAATTATTGACGGCTTCCTTTTTTATCACCTGGATGGTCGGACCATTTTTGATGTTTTTGTTGGCGACCTTTTTTCTTAAAGACTTTCCTGAATACATGACCGGTTTGATCATTATAGGCATTGCGCCTTGTATTGCGATGGTAATTGTTTGGAACGAATTGGCCGAGGGAAACCGCGAATTGACCGCCGGTTTGATTGGGATTAATAGTTTGCTGCAAGTTTGCTTCTTTAGTTTGTATGCGTATTTTTATTTAGAAATCATGTTGCCGTTATTTGGTATTAAAGGATTAGCATTAGACATCACTGTTGCCGAGATTGCTAAAACTGTCGGTATTTATCTTGGAGTTCCTTTTGCTTTGGCGGTGATGAGTCGTTATTTAATCAAGAAATTGGCGGGTGACAAATGGTTCAACCAAAAGTTCCTTCCGTTTGTATCCCCCATTACTTTGATAGCCCTATTGTTTACCATAGTGGTGATGTTCAGCCTGAAAGGCGAAATGATAGTCGATTTACCAATGGATGTGATTCGAATTGCCATTCCGCTAGTCATCTTTTTTGCCGTTATGTTCTTCTTAATGTTTTTTGTGTCGAAGAAGATTGGCGCCAATTACCGAGATGCGACAGCGTTATCATTTACGGCTGCAGGAAACAATCTCGAGTTGGCAATAGCGGTTTCTATTGGGGTTTTTGGCATCAACAGCGGACAAGCTTTTGCCGGCGTTATTGGTCCGTTGGTGGAAGTGCCTGCCTTAATCATTTTAGTCAATGTGGCCTTTTGGCTCAGAAAAAAATATTTCAATACAACTATATAAATTAATGGAAAGAAAAGCGCATCAAACACCTTTTGATACTGTCCAAGAATTCCTTTTTTGCGGATTTAAAAGAAAATAAACAATGAAAAATATTTTAGTTTTATGTACAGGCAATAGTTGCCGAAGTCAGATGGCACATGGTTATTTAGCTCATTTTGCCAACCCTAATGAAGTAAAAGTATATTCAGCCGGTGTAGAAACGCATGGCGTGAATGCTCTAGCAGTTGCCATTATGAAAGAAGACGGCATTGATATTTCGAAACATACTTCTAATAATGTGGACGAATATTTTGAGATTCCTTTTGATTACGTCATCACTGTTTGCGACAATGCCAAAGAGCGATGTCCGTTTTTTCCAACCCAAGCGGTAAAACTGCACCATAATTTCCCTGACCCGTCTAAAGTAAAAGGTTCAACTACGGAAGTCATTGAAGAATTTAGAAGCGTAAGAGCAATGATCAAAGAGTATTGCAAAGATTTTATTGAAACCCAAAATTTATAAATAAAAAACGTCCCGATTATTTCGGGACGTTTTTTTATTATCTAACAATCTAATTATACGTGTAATGCACGGTTGTCAGTTGCTGCTAAAGCCGCTTCTTTGATGGCTTCTGCAAAGGTTGGATGCGCATGTGACATTCTGGATATGTCTTCGGCACTGGCTCTGAATTCCATAGCGGTAACTGCTTCGGCAATCAAATCGGCACAACGGGCACCAATCATGTGTATCCCTAAAACTTCGTCGGTTTTGGCATCGGCTAAGATTTTTACAAAGCCATCTAAATCACCACCGGCACGAGCTCTTCCTAAAGCTTTGAAAGGGAAACTTCCGGCTTTATAAGCCACTCCGGCTTCTTTTAATTGCTCTTCGGTTTTACCCACTGCAGCCACTTCCGGCCAAGTATACACTACACCCGGAATTAAGTTGTAATCGATGTGTGGTTTTTGTCCGGCCAAGATTTCAGCAACCAAAGCGCCTTCTTCTTCCGCTTTGTGGGCCAACATCGCGCCACGAACTACATCACCAATCGCGTAGATATTTGGTATGTTCGTTTGCAAATGCTCATTGACTTCAATCATGCCTCTTTCGGTTACTTTTACACCGGCTTTATCAGCAGCCAATCCGTCAGTGTAAGGACGACGACCGACAGCTACTAAACAATAATCGCCTTCAAAAGTTACGGTATTGCCTTTGGCATCATCGGCTTGAACAGTAACATTTGCCCCTTTTCTATCAACCGATTTCACTTTGTGAGACGTGTAGAATTTCATGCCTTGTTTTTTCAAGACTTTGGTCAACTCTTTTGATAAACCGGCATCCATACCCGGAATGATTCGGTCTAAAAATTCAATAACAGAAACTTGCGCTCCTAATCTTAAGTAGACTTGCCCCAATTCGATACCAATCACACCACCACCAATGATGATTAAGTGTTTAGGTACTTCCGGTAATTTCAAGGCTTCGGTAGAAGTGATTACTCTTTCTTTGTCTAATTTGATAAAAGGCAAGGTTGAAGGTTTTGACCCTGTTGCAATGATGATATTTTTCCCTTCGATTACTTCTGATGAACCGTCGGCTTTGGTTACTTTAACATGAGTGGCATCTTCAAAAGAACCTAATCCTTCAAAAACGGTGATTTTATTTTTGTCCATTAAGAACTTTACACCGCCGCTGGTTTGGTCAACCACTGCTTGTTTTCGGGCAATCATTTTTTCCAGATTCACTTTAACTTCGCCTGAAACCTCAATACCATGATCGGCAAAGTGTTGCAACTCCTCATAATGATGCGAAGAGGCTAATAAAGCTTTGGATGGAATACAACCTACATTTAAGCAAGTTCCTCCTAAAGTACTGTATTTTTCAATGATAGCGGTTTTGAAACCTAATTGGGCACAACGAATAGCTGAAACATATCCGCCTGGACCTGAACCTATGATGACAACGTCAAATGAACTCATGATAGTATATAAATTAGTGTGTTTTATTTTTTTGCGTCACAAAATTACAGTTTTTATTTCACTAAAAAGCGAAATTATTTGCTTAAAAGATATAGCTCTATTACAAGGTAAATGCGGTAGTGTTTTTGACTTCGCCAATCATAAAACTACTGTGTGTACTGCCAATGTGTTGTAAAGTA
Source organism: Bacteroidota bacterium (assembly GCA_039804545.1). Taxonomy (GTDB): domain Bacteria; phylum Bacteroidota; class Bacteroidia; order Flavobacteriales; family Flavobacteriaceae; genus Flavobacterium. Next base: position 25,616 of record JBDLVY010000246.1, read on the forward strand.
GTCAATTTGGTCACCATAAATTCGCGATAGGCCTCCATGTCTTTCACACAAATTTTGAGGATATAATCATAGTCGCCACTAACGTGAAAACATTCTAAGACTTCATCGAGCTTAACGACCTGGTGTTCAAAAGTGGTTAGGAATTCTTTGGTGTGCTGAATCAATTTGATATGGCAAAACACCACAAAGCTTTTCTCGATTTTGTTCCGATTCAGTATGGCTACATATTTATTGATGATGTTGTCACGCTCTAATTTCTTGATGCGTTCGTATACGGCAGTCACTGAAAGATTCAGTTTTACCGACAGCTCTTTGGTGGTTTTTTTAGTGTCTTGTTGGAGTAGGGCGAGGAGTTTTTTGTCGGTGGTGTCCATAGGTTATAGGTTTTGAATAGTTTTAAAAACTATAATCATTCTTTTTAAAGTATAAAAATAGTAAAATATTCTATAAAATTTATTTTTTATAGTTTTATAATCTATATATGTTTATTTGTATTGATTTATTGTCTGTTTAAATTGAAATTTGATTTTTAAATCAACCCCAACATTATGAATTCAAATCTAGAACCTTCAACTACTAATTCGAAACCCGAAACCCCTAACGTTTTTCATCCTGCTGATAAAATTCAGGATTTGCAATACTTTGGAGAATTCGGAGGAGTGAATCCTTCTATTTCTGACAGTTCAACTTATACTTTTCTTTCGGCCAAAACCATGTTTGATACCTTTGAAGGCAATGCCGAAGGTTGTTATTTATACTCTCGTCATTCTTCGCCTATGAATTTGTACTTAGGGCAAGCTTTGGCTGCGATGGAAGGTACGGAAAGTGCCAATGTGGCTGCTTCAGGAATGGGTGCGATTACACCTGTTTTACTCCAGTTGTGTGCAACCGGAGACGAAATTGTTTCCAGTCGCACTATTTATGGCGGAACTTATGCTTTTATGAAAAACATGTTGCCCAAATGGAATATCAAAACCCGTTTTGTCGATATCACTAAATTAGACCAAGTAGCTGCCGCGATTACGCCCAATACCAAAGTATTGTATTGTGAAACCGTCAGTAATCCGTTATTGGAAGTGGCCGATATAGAAGCATTGGCGATTATTGCTAAAGTGCACAATATTAAATTGGTGGTAGACAATACTTTTTCTCCTTTATCTGTTGCGCCTGCTAAGATGGGAGCCGATGTGGTGATTCACAGTTTGACGAAATTTATCAATGGGAGTAGCGATACTGTCGGAGGTGTAGTTTGTGCTTCGCAAGAGTTTATCAATGATTTGAAGAATGTGAATGACGGTGCAAGTATGCTTTTGGGACCAACAATGGACAGTCTTCGGGCGGCCAGTATTTTGAAAAACCTACGCACGTTGCACATCCGTATGAAGCAGCACAGTCATAACGCGATGTATTTGGCAATGAAATTTGAACAAGACGGATTGAAAGTAGTTTATCCCGGACTACCAAGTCATCCCAGTCACCAATTGTACGCCGGTATGATTAATCCCGAATACGGTTTTGGCGGTATGATGACGATTGACGTTGGTACTTTAGACAAAGCCAATGAGTTAATGGAATTGATGCAACACCGCAACTTGGGTTACTTGGCCGTGAGTTTAGGATTTTATAAAACACTGTTTAGTGCTCCGGGGACTTCAACCTCGAGTGAAATTCCTTTGGAAGAGCAACAGGAAATGGGTTTAACCGACGGTTTGATTCGTTTTTCTATTGGCTTAGACAATGATATTGAGCGCACTTATCAAATGATGAAACAGTGTATGACTGAATTGAACGTTTTTTAAATTTTTTATAATTTAAATTGTTGAAAGTTCGCCGGAAAGAGACTGCCGGCGGGCTTTTTTATTTAACCAAAAGCGAGTTGTTTTTTTGTATCTTTATACAATATAACTGTTTGGTATTATGATAAAGCAATACTTTTTTTGGATTTGTATACTGTTTGGATTCAATTCAGAAGCGCAGGTTATTAATTTCCCCGATGCAAATTTCAAATCAAAACTTACCGGTTCGTCTTGCGCGGTTCTATTCACATCAGGAACTTCGTTGGTCAATCCCGATGTGAATCAAGATAGTGAAATTGAGGTTAGTGAAGCTGTAAATGTAAAATCTCTTCATGTTAGCAATAGCAGTATTGCTTCTTTGGAAGGCATTTCTAATTTTTCGGCTATTAACACTTTAGATTGTAGTGGCAATTCTATTGCATCATTGGACGTTAGTTTGTTGTCAAACTTAACCTCACTGAATTGTAATAATAACCAAATGACGAGCTTGTTGTTGAATACTGTTTATATCCCTAATACCCCACATTACGTGCTTTTTTGTTCCTTTAACCAACTCACAAGTTTAAATTTAGGAACAATGAATATTGATAGATTGAGTTGTGATAATAATCTATTGACAACTGTTCAAGCATCGCAAATTCTAGGCTTGACTGAAGGCTATTTTGAGAACAATCAGTTGGCCTCTTTAAACATAAACAATGTTCCTGCCATAAACAGATTGGATATCTCTAATAATCCGATTACAACCTTTACTTATCCGCCAACAGTCATGAATTATTTCTATTGCCATGACACACCAATTACTGCCATTGATTTTTCTAATGCTACTCATGGATTTAAAAATATTTTTATCTATAATAATCTCAATTTGCAATACATAAATTTTAAAAATGGGGTAAATGAAGACTGCGT
>JBDLVY010000247.1:0-4258 GCA_039804545.1 Bacteroidota bacterium
AACTGCAAAAGTTCCAGCTGCCCCAGCTGTATTAGCATTATAGCTTCCAATTGAAGATGCAGAAAAAGAAGTTCCTTCGTTTACAAGAGGGTCAACAATAGTAATTTTACCACCAGTTAAAGCCAAGTTCCCTGTTTCAATTTTACAGGAAGAACCACCGTAAGCAACAGATGTTGCTACATCACCATTGTTATTACTATCAATAATAATATCCCCACCGGTTTGGCTGAATGTACTATTTAATTTTTGAGACATAGAACCATTAACTACTAAATTACCAGAAGTCATAGTATGTGTTCCATAGTTATAAAAAGCAGCATTGTTGTTTGTACAACCTACTGTCATTGTACCACCATTATTTACTAAAGTACCACCAGCATTGATTACTAAACCAGCAGTATTTGCTGTAGAAGTAACCGTTACTGTGTGTCCTGAAGCAATAGTAACATTGTTACTACAAGCAGGAACTACACCACCAACCCAAGTTGAGGTAGTATTCCAATCTCCTGAAACAGCAGAAACAATTGCAGCATCAGTATCTATTTTAGAACCATCACTAACTCCTACATAAAGAGGAAGTCCAGTTAAACTAGCTAATGTCAATCCTGTTCTTATTACAAACGGTTGTGCCGTACCTTCTTGATGAGTTCCTGAAAGAGCTGAAGAGAAATTCATCAATCTTGAAGAACCATTGGTAGCTTCATAAGCACCATTGACATAAACCATAGCTCTATAAGTACCTGAGGCATTTGTATGAACAATAGATGGAGCAACAACACTTGTTTCGGGCGTACTGAAAGACCAATTGCCACCATATCTGCTATTAATGGTATAAGCACCATCAGCAATAGATAAACTACTCGTAACTAAATCTGAGTCTGTATAAGTTACCGCTACTTCACCAGCAACAGTCGGATTAGCATCCGGTAATAAATATAAAGATCTATCCATATTAGCACCACTAATGAAAGGATACAAATATGGTTTAGCACTATTATCTGTACCGGGATATTCCGTACCTGATTGAATGATTTTAGTATTTGCACTTTGTATATATCTAGATACTGTTCCGTCAGTAAATCCAAATCCCGGAGTAATGAAAAGATTGGATGTTTGTCCAAAATTTCCAATAACTAATCTACCTGTTGGAATACTAACGCGACCAGAAGCTAATTCTAATCTACCGTTTATAATAACAGACCCGTCTAAATTCATGACAACGTTTGGAGAAGCTGTTGATGTATTTGTAACAATCAATTGATTTAAAACACGTGCACGGTTTCCAAAACCATTGATTCCCGCAGCACTTCCGCCACAAAAACCACCTGCTTCAACAGTCACTGTTTGTAATGTAGAACCATTTAAGGTTAATGTTCCATTATTTACAGTGGTACTGTTTGTTGAAATATCTAATCTACAACCGTCAGAACCAACATAAACATCATGTCCTACTTTTGTATTTTTACCATTAGTACCACCATCGTGACCATTATATCTGGCACCACTGCCGCTAATATTTAAATCATTAGCAATCGTAAAGTCATCTAAAATAGTCCCGCTCGCAGCAAACTGGACTAATGAATTAGTACCCGCTAAAATTAAATCTTCAGCTCCAGAATATCTTGAGTCAATCATAACGGTTTCAGTTCCGTCAAGAACTACAACGTCTGCAGGTGTTGGTACTTTACCACCATCCCAAGTCGTAGTTTGTGACCAAAGTCCTGATTGTGCACAAGTAATTTCTTCCGGTACTCTTGATACCAAAGAAATATTATCAATAACTGCCGGAGGAAGTGTTCCTGCCGTAGTATTGTTAGTCCATACGAAAATCAAACGGAAAGAAGTTCCTGCAAATGATTTAGGAATAAATGCCGTTGTTTTAGTAGTAGCTACTTGAGCATTAGCATTAAAAGAAATTAATGTTGCTCCTGGCCAGTTTACACCGTAAGCCATATGCCCTGTTACTTGGGTATCTGTTCCAACTACTGTTTGCGAAAGTGGAGCAACCCATACTTGCCATCCTCCTGTAGTTGGAGCCGATTTTACATCAAAAGTCAAAGTCATCGCTTTTTCAGTAGATGGTATAGTAGTAATGTCTTTATAGAAATATACTGTTCTATTTGTTGGATAACCTCCATAAGAGTTTGTAAAACCATTATCATTGGATACATAAGCAGCATTACCCGTAATGGCCGAAGTAGTTGCACTAAAAACCATGGTTTGTGCAACAGCCAAAATTGAACTGTTCAACGAAGCTTTAGACAAACCTAAGGTAGTTCCGTTAATACTGGCTACATAAGTACCCGCACCAATAAAGCCTGCTACAGGAGCAATCGCCATCCCAACAGAAATATTTGGATTAGCAGCTGATAAAGTTACAGAGTAAGTATTAACTGCTATTGAAGTATTGGTAGTTTGTGTAGTCCCAACACTAATACCTCCGGTAAACATTCCGAAACCTAAAGTAACTCCTGAAGCAGTAGCCGTAGCATTTTGCGACAAAGTTAAAGTGGTTCCTGAAATACTTTGAACAAAAGTATTGGCAGCAATCCCTGAACCATAAACGATTTGGCCGGGAGCAATGCTGGCATTAGCAGCCGTCAAAGTCACAGTTGCAGAAGCATTTGTGGTTGACCCCACTGCTGTAAACCCGGAAGCAGCTGAACCAACTGCCCATTTTACAGGACTCACTCCTTCATTGGCAACAGTCCAACCATTAGCAGCAAAAGTGCTCCCTAGATTAAATCCTCCATCCGTTGCCGGATTAATAATGGTTGTTTGAGCTTGCATACCCGTTAGAGCAGAAAAGAGCATCAAAACCAACCATACAAAACCAAATGATTTTGGTTTCTGTTCATTGGGCTTCTGACCTGAAGGCGAAGAATGCAACAATGAACTTTTCAATAAGTAATTGATAAACATAATTATTTGAATTGGTTAATAAATAGTTGTTGTGGAAGTAAAACTATTATTTATATATATACAAAAAAAAACTTGCCTTTTTAATTTAATGAATTTTAAAAGCCTTGTAGCACTTAAAAGCAATGCATTCAGGGGAATTTTTAAAAAAACAGCTGAAATTAAAAGATTTTTATAAGTGAATTTAAAAGTAGCTTTGAAACTATATTATAAAAGTAAACGACTAACAATGTTAGTGTTTTTTTTGTTCATTCATTTAAAACCTATAATTAAATTGACAGCAATTATTTTATAATTAATTGAACAAAGTTGCTGCCGATAGTAATAAAGAAACTTGATTTAACTTAGGCCTCAATCTTTATATGTGTTCCATAAAAGCACCTGATAAAACAGGATTTATCAATCTACCATGTTATTCGCTTTTTCACCAACATAAGCAAATCAAAGAGTAACTCTATTTACTATGACAGCGTTATAATAAATACCTTCATCGCAGACACTTTTATACCTTTACATTACAAATTTTGATTAAGCATTAGAGTTTTTAAAAATGTTGGATTACATTATTATGATACTGACCATCAATTTGGAAAAGTAGTTGAGATGTTGGAGAATATTATAAGTGAATTTATTTGCGCCTAATTATATTTTTACATTATTGCTCTTTACTTTCAAAACTTCTGCCAAAAAAATATATTCATTAGATTCGAAAACTTCAAGAAAAATTTAAAAGTTTCATTTATGATATTTCCTCAATAAAATATTCAAGAAAATCTAACATTTGATTTGAAGATAAATCAATATCACCCACTTAGAAAAACCCAAATGAAAGTTTTTGATTTCTCTCGTTTAGGACTCCTCAGGACGGGTTCACTTAAGACAATACTAATCAAAGGAAACTTTCTTTTATTTTTAGCAGCAAACCATACTGCTTCTTTTCACTCCTGCTCCCGCTATCCGTTGCAATCTCTTCGAGGATTTCCACTCCTATCGGGGCTAATGAGACGATTTGATTATCTATCACAACAAAAAACTATCAGCACAAATTTCATCGATAACTTTCCATTATTTTCTCGAATAACTTATATAAAAGTGAAGTTAGAACCGAAAGTTATAACGATGAAAACGCTGAGTTAGCAAGCAACCTCCATTTGTCAAACTAAAGTCCCATGAAATCTGTTGAAGGTAAATGAATATTTATGACGATTTGCGACCAATAAAAAAACCCTCTCTTTTTACAGAGAGGGTTTCTATTAATAAACCTAAAGGTAATTATCTTTTAACCACACGTAGTGTTTTTACCTCACTACCTTGGGTCACGATAACGTTATATACTCCT
>JBDLVY010000248.1:0-8950 GCA_039804545.1 Bacteroidota bacterium
AATCAATCACCCAAGTGAAGTTCTTGAATTAGACCAAAAATTAAACGTAGTAATTCTTGATTTTGATGATGAGAAAACAAGAATCCAATTAGGTTTAAAACAATTAAACGCTCATCCATGGGATGCTTTAGGAGCTGAATTAAAAGTCGGTGATAAAGTAAAAGGTAAAGTAGTTGTTTTAGCTGATTACGGTGCTTTCATCGAAGTTGCTGAAGGTGTAGAAGGTTTAATCCACGTTTCTGAAATGTCTTGGTCTACTCACTTAAGAAGTGCTCAAGATTTCGTAAAAGTTGGTGATGTTGTTGAAGCTGTTGTTTTAACTCTTGACAGAGACGAAAGAAAAATGTCATTAGGTATCAAACAAATGACTCAAGATCCATGGACTGATATTACGGCTAAATACCCAGTAGGTTCTAAACACACTGGAATCGTTAGAAATTTTACTAACTTCGGAATTTTCGTTGAGTTAGAAGAAGGTATCGACGGTTTAGTTTATATCTCTGATTTATCTTGGACTAAGAAAATCAAACACCCATCAGAATTTGTTAACGTAGGTGATAAATTAGATGTAGTAGTATTAGAATTAGATGTTGACGGCCGTAAATTATCTTTAGGTCACAAACAAACTACAGCTAATCCTTGGGACAAACACGAAGATGCTTTCGCTGTGGGAACTATCCACAACGGAACTATAGCTGAGATTGTTGACAAAGGTGCTACGGTAGATTTCGGAGATGATGTGGTTGCGTTTATTCCAACACGTCACTTAGAAAAAGAAGATGGTAAGAAATTGAAAAAAGGTGAAGAAGCTGAATTCAAAGTAATTGAGTTCAATAAAGAATTCAAAAGAGTTGTTGCTTCTCACACGGCTATTTTCAGAGAAGAAGAAGAGAAAAATGTTAAATCGGTTGCTGAATCAGTAGCTTCAAATAACAATGCTCCGGCTTCTACTTTAGGAGATAACAATGACATTCTTGCCGGATTAAAAGCAAAAATGGAAAAAAGCGAGAAAAAGAAATAATTCTTGTTTTTGAATAATAGAAAGCCTCGAGAAATCGGGGCTTTTTTTGTTTTAATCTGTTTATCAACTAATTTGCTATATTTGGACAAAACAAGGTTAAACCATGCTCTTCAATTCCTTAAGCTTTGCCTTTTTCTTACCGTTAGTTTTCATACTGTATTGGTTTGTATGCCACAAAACTTTGCGCTATCAAAATATACTATTGGTAGTAGCCAGCTATTTCTTTTATGCTTGTTGGGATTGGCGTTTTCTGTTTTTACTCGTTTTTTCTTCTGTATTGGATTATTTTTCCGGAGTCAAAATGGCGGAAGCCAACAATCAGCAAATCAAAAACTTTTGGTTTTGGTTTAGCATTTCTGTAAACTTAGGCTTTTTAGGCTTTTTTAAATACTATAATTTCTTTATCACTGAGTTTGCAGATGCGATAGCCAATTTGGGTTTTCAAATCAATCCGTGGACTTTAGAAGTCATTTTACCAGTAGGGATTTCCTTCTACACTTTTCACGGCTTATCCTATGTGATTGATATTTACAAAGACAAAATAAAAGTCGAGCGCAATTTTATCGACTATTCACTTTTCGTAAGCTTCTTCCCTTTATTAGTGGCCGGACCAATAGAAAGAGCTACGCATTTACTCCCACAAATAAAAAAGAAAAGAATTTTTGATTTCACTTATGCAGCCGATGGTTTGCGACAAATTCTTTGGGGTTTGTTTAAAAAGATTGTCATTGCCGACAAATGTGCCGAGTACGCCAATGAAATCTTTAACAATTCGGGCGATTATTCTGGAAGTACACTCTTTTTAGGTGCGGTTTATTTTGCGTTCCAAATTTACGGTGATTTTTCAGGCTATTCAGATATTGCGATTGGAACAGCCAAACTCTTTGGCATAGATTTATTGCGGAATTTTTCGTTTCCGTATTTCTCCAGAGATATAGCCGAGTTTTGGCGACGTTGGCACATTTCACTGTCTTCATGGTTCCGAGATTATTTGTACATACCATTAGGCGGAAGCCAAGGCGGTATGTGGATGAAAATCAGAAATACGTTTGTTATCTTTTTGGTGAGCGGTTTTTGGCATGGTGCCAATTGGACTTTCATTATTTGGGGATTACTCAATGCCTTATACATCATGCCTTCGATTATTTTTAGCACCAACAGAAGCAATCTTGATATCGTAGCCCAAGGCAAATATTTACCAACAGTCAAAGAGTTTTTCCAAATAGTACTGACTTTTTGTTTGACGGTTTTGGCTTGGATATTTTTCAGAGCCAACGATTTAACGCAGGCTGTAAACTATGTTTCAGATTTGTTTTCGTGGAGCTTATTTGCGTTGCCTACCAAAATGCCCTCTAACAACAATACTTTTGTGATGTTGGCATTCTTTCTTGTCATAGAATGGTTGGGCAGAGAACAATCTTTTGCCTTAGCCAAATTGGGCTTGCAATGGAAACGACCCCTAAGATGGGCTTTTTACTATGCTATCATTGCAGTTATTTTTTACTGCGCAGATTCTAAAGAACAACAGTTTATCTATTTCCAATTTTAAGCGGCATGAAAAAATTTATTCGATACCTGATTTACTTTGCCTTGCCGATTGTTTTGGTGATTGTTGCTTTTGAAATTTATTTGAGACAAATAGACACCACTTATACCGAAAAAGAAAAAGGCATCCTTCAACATCAAAAAAAGATTGAAGTCTTGATTTTAGGAAATTCAAGAGCTACTTTGGGCATCAACCCGAATCAATTCGAAAAGTATGCCTATAATTTGGCCAATGTGGCTCAGCCGTTGTATTATGATAAACGTATAGCCTTAAAATATGTAGACCAACTTTCTAATTTGAAATATGTTTTCATTACTGTGGATTGTGGTTCTCTAAATTATTCTCGAATGGATAGCCGTGAAATTTGGTCGTATTACGGAAATGGCATTGAGTACAAAAACGAAATGGCTTTCTTTCCGAAGTACAGTTACTTAAACGGATATTCCACTAGCATTGCCCTGAAGTTATTTAAAAACGATGTAAGCGGAAAATACAAAGTCATCAAAGCCATTGATTTAGACGCTGACCACGACTTAAACAGTCCTATTGTAAAAGGGTTCTTTGGATATAAAGGCACCAGAGAAGAAGGTTTGACGCCGGCCCATATTTTCAACAGAGCCGGAAAAGGTTTAGACGAAGGAATTTCTCCTGAAAAAGAGGAAATTACAAACGATTTAGAAGATTTTATCAGGATTCTTAAAGCCAAAAACATTACCCCAATACTGTTAACTATGCCTTGTCATAAAGATTATGTGAAAGCACTAAATATTAATATGGTAAAAAGGGCAGAAGGTGATTATCATAAGCTAGCCCAAAAATACCAACTCGACTATTGGAATTATTTAAGCTTCCCCATGGAGCGAAGTGATTTCCATGATTGTGATCACTTGAATGTACAAGGTGCCGAAAAATTTTCCAAAGTGCTCAATGAAAGACTGATGGATAAAGTGCTTGTAAAATAAAAAATGCCCGAATTTCTTCGAGCATTTCTAATGTTATAGTAAAGGTGTTATCTTAAACTGGCTCCCAATTCATTTTCCATGTTCTTTTGCAACTTGCTCATGATTTTGTCAATTTGCTCATCGGTTAAAGTTTTGGAATTGTCTTGTAACGTAAAACTCACCGCATAAGATTTTTTCCCTTCCGGAAGGTTTTTACCTTGGTACACATCAAATAAACTCACGTCTTTTAAAAGCGATTTTTCGGTTTGACGCGCAATAGTATAAATCGCATCAAAAGCTACTGAATCATCTACCAAAAGCGCTAAATCTCTGCGTACTTCAGGATATTTCGGAATGTCGGTAAATTTGATTTTGCTGCCGATTAGTTTTAAAATTAAGTTCCAATTGAAATCGGCATAAAACACTTCTTGTTTGATATCAAAATGTTTCAAAATGGATTTCTTTACGGTACCAAATTCCACCAAAGTATCATTGCCCGAAGCGATTGCAATTCCTTCAGCAAAGACATCAGAAGCAACGGGTTTGTTTTGAATTTTAGAAATCCCCAAGCGTTCTAAAACCGAACTCACATAGCCTTTAAACAAAAAGAAATCGGAAGTTTTTTGAGGATTGGTCCAGCTTTCTTCATTGCGGTTACCCGAAACAAATAAAGTCAAATGTTTTTGTTCATCATAACCTGAAGGCAATTTATGGTAGGTTTTCCCAAATTCGAATAATTTCAAATCGCCATTTCTGCGGTTGATGTTGTAGGAAACAGCTTCCAAACCGGAAAATAACAACGACTGACGCATAGCCGATAAGTCATTGCTCAGCGGATTCAACATCATCACATTGTATTCTTCTTTCAGCATTTCAGATAAACCAACGTAATCCGGCGTAGTTAATGAATTAGCCATCATTTCATGGAAACCGATACCATTCAATTGTGCCGCAACGATATTTTGTACTTTATAATCTTCCGTTCGGGCCGAATTGGAAACCGTAGCGTTTAATTTCTTAGTGAAGTTAATATTGTTGTACCCGTAAACCCTTAAAATTTCCTCAATCACATCTACTTCGCGCTGTACATCTACACGGTAAGACGGAATGATTAATCCCAAACCGGCATCGGAAACGGTAGTTACTTTGATGTCTAAAGAAGCCAAAATCTTCTTGATGGTTTCTTTGGGTAATTCTTGTCCAATTAACTTGGTGGTTTTGTCAAAATTCAGGAATACACGGAAATCTTCAATCGCTTTCGGATAAATGTCAATAATGTCGGAAGTGATTTCGCCACCCGCTACTTCTTTAATCAAAAGGGCAGCACGTTTCAAAGCAAACTCTGTAATATTCGGGTCAATTCCTCTCTCAAAACGGAAAGAGGCATCGGTATTTAAAGCATGTCTTTTGGCTGATTTTCTCACTGAAACCGGATTGAAATAAGCGCTTTCTAAGAAAATAGCATTGGTAGTTTCGGTAACTCCAGAGCCTTTTCCTCCAAAAACACCAGCCAAACAAAGCGGTCCTTTTTCGTCACAAATCATCAAATCTTCTTCGTGTAACGTTCTTTCTACCTCATCAAGCGTAGTAAATTTTGTGCCGCCAACTACTGTTTTTACAATGATTTTACCGTTGATTTTTGATGCGTCAAAAGCGTGTAAAGGCTGTCCTAAATCATGTAAGATATAATTGGTAACGTCAACGATATTATTTTTTGGGCTAAGCCCAATAGCTTTCAAACGGTTCTTCAACCATTCAGGCGATTCTTTAACGGTAACTCCGGAAATCGTGACGCCGCAATATCTTGGTGCCAACTTATTATCTTTAACATCAACGTCAATCTTTAAAGTTCTTTTGTCAATTCGGAACGTACTCACTGATGGTGTAATCAATTCGATGTTGCTGTTTTTTTGCAACAAACTGGCGCGCAAATCTCGAGCTACACCATAATGTGACATGGCGTCAGCACGATTTGGGGTTAAACCAATTTCGAATACTTCATCATTTTCTATGTTGAATACTTTTGCACAAGGCGTTCCTGGTTTTAGTTTGTCATCCAAAATCATAATGCCTTCATGACTGGTTCCAAGACCTAATTCATCTTCGGCACATATCATTCCGTGACTTTCTTGCCCGCGGATTTTTCCTTTTTTGATTTCAAAGGCTACACCGTCTTTGTCAAATAATTGGGTTCCGATAGTAGCTACAGGAACTTTTTGTCCTGCGGCGACATTGGCAGCGCCACAAACTATTTGCACCGGAGAACCTTCGCCTAAATCAACGGTAGTGATTTTCAAACGGTCAGCATCGGGATGTTTTTCGCAAGTTAGTACGTGGCCAACCACAACACCTTCTAATCCGCCACGAACTGATTGGTATTTTTCAACAACTTCTACTTCCAGACCTAAATCGGTTAAGATAGCCGCTGTTTCTTCTGATTTTAAATCTATTTTAATGAATTGTTTTAACCAATTGTAAGAGATTCTCATGTATACTTCTTTAAGGCAGCAAATATAAGGATTGTAGTTTTTAGTTTAAAATATATTTTCGACCAAAAGCATTATCAATCCCAAGACAATCTATTGTTAATTTGATGATTTTTTACAAGTATTTTTTAAGGAACTGCAATTATCAACTGTTAAAATTCGCAAATCAATAGAATTGTGCTATAAATTGCCCGAATTGTGCTATTCCGAGTTAGAGATTGAAATTACATTTGATTCAATCAAAAAAATATAATTATGAGTAATTTAATTCAAAGACCTACTTTCAAAGATAAGTACGACAATTACATAGGAGGAAAATTTGTAGCGCCTTCATCGGGACAGTATTTTGAGGTAGTTTCACCGGTAGACGGAAAAGTGTTTACCAAAGCAGCCCATTCTAATAAAGCAGACTTAACATTAGCGGTTGACGCCGCTCATGAGGCCTTCAAAACCTGGAGTAAAGTTTCGGTGACTGACAGGAGTAATTTGTTGATTAAAATCGCGCAAGTGATGGAAGACAATTTAGAGTATTTGGCAGCAGTAGAAACAATAGACAACGGAAAAGCGGTTCGAGAAACCTTAGCGGCCGATTTGCCTTTGGCCATTGACCACTTTCGCTATTTTGCCGGAGTTATCAGAGCGGAAGAAGGTTCGGTAAGTGAATTAGATGAGACCACCGTTTCTTTAATTGTTCACGAACCTATTGGTGTAATTGCCCAAATTATTCCATGGAATTTCCCTTTACTAATGGCCGTTTGGAAATTGGCTCCCGCTTTAGCTGCAGGAAACTGTGTCGTTTTAAAACCGGCAGAGAATACCCCAATTTCAATTATGGTTTTAATGGAATTGATCGGCGATTTAGTACCGGCTGGTGTGCTTAACGTAGTGAATGGTTTTGGTTCTGAATTGGGAAGGGCTTTAGTGACCAACCCTAAAGTAGCCAAAGCAGCCTTCACGGGTTCAACTGCTACCGGAAGAATGGTAATGCAATATGCTACCGAAAATATCGTTCCGGTAACTTTAGAGTTAGGTGGAAAGTCTCCTAACATTTTCTTCCCTTCTGTAATGGATGCCGATGATGAGTTTTTAGATAAAGCCATAGAAGGTGCTGTTTTGTATTGCTTAAATCAAGGAGAAGTTTGTACTTGTCCATCCCGTTTATTGGTACATGAATCTATTTACGATAAATTTATAGAAAGAGTTATAGAAAGAGTAGCCGCTGTGAAAACCGGAAATCCATTAGACCCAACGGTAATGATGGGAGCGCAAGCTTCTAAAGTACAGAAAGATAAAATTATGTCCTACATCAATTTAGGGAAAGAAGAAGGTGCCGAATTATTAATTGGTGGAGACGAAAATAAATTAGGCGGTGACTTGGATACCGGTTATTATATCAAGCCAACGGTATTCAAAGGAACCAACAAAATGAGAATCTTCCAAGAAGAGATTTTCGGACCTGTATTAGCTGTAACGACTTTCAAAACTACGGAAGAAGCCATTGAAATTGCCAATGATACGTTATACGGTTTAGGTGCCGGAGTTTGGACTCGTGATGCACATGAATTGTACCAAGTGCCAAGAGCAATCCATGCGGGTAGAGTTTGGGTCAACAGTTACCACGCTTATCCTGCTGGTGCGCCGTTTGGTGGATACAAACAATCCGGAATTGGTAGAGAGAATCACAAAATGATGTTGGCTCACTATCGTCAAACCAAAAACATGTTGATTTCTTATAATAAAAACAAATTAGGGTTCTTTTAGTAGCTCAAAATAAGTTGGTTAATACTTACCGCAGATTAGCTTGTTTGAGTTGGTTTGCGGTTTGTTTATTCTAAAAAAAAATACTTATGAAACGATTAGCAGTAACCGAAGCTGCATTGAAATTGATAGCAATGCTCAAAGAAAAGTTTGGCGATTTAATGTTCTATCAAGCAGGTGGTTGTTGTGAAGGTACACAGCCACAGTGTTTTGAAAAAGGCGGTTTTTTTCTGAGAACCGATGATGTTTGCATTGGTCAGGTAGACGGATTTGATTTTTGGCTCGATAAAGATTTATACGAATATTGGAAAAATGCGCATTTCACTTTAGATGTCATAGATGGCATTGGAGCGGGTGGATTTTCCTTGGAAACGCCTTATGGCAAAACGTTTATAATTAATTATCGATTGTTTACTGAAGCCGAATTGGAACAACTCGAACCCGTAAAGTATAATACTTACGATTAGTGTGAACTGAAGTTCATCAATTGGTATTGTTTCGGAGTCACACCTTCGTATTTTTTAAACAGTCGTATGAAGTAATTGCAATCCTCAAAACCACTGGCATAAGACACTTCGTTCACATGAATGTTCGGATTGCTGAGGAGTTTTTTGGCGTGTTTTATCTTTTCGTTTAAAATATATTCTATTGGGCTCATGCCCAATTCTCTTTTAAAATATCGGTAAAAGGAAGTCGTACTCATACAGGCCTTATCGCTCAAATCCTTTAAGTTAATGCTCTCACGAATGTTGTTTTTGATAAAGGCTATAGAAGGTGAAATCGGGCTGTTGCTGTCAATAAATTTTTCATTCTCAAATCGTTTTGCCGTTTGTGTTTGAATAATTCGGATGATTAATTCCTGTAAAGTCAAATCGGCTATGGCGTCTTTAGTAATCGAATCTCCCATACATTCCTTAATCAGTTTGTTGATGGTGCCCGCCAATTCGACATTGTTATAGAAAAAATAATTTTCATGGTCTAACTTCCACAGATTACTTTTGCCTTCTTTGGGGTATTTTTCATTTAAAAAATCCAAAGTATCAGTGATGATTTTATGGTCGATAGCTAAAGCAATACACTGCGTAGGGTTATCTTTGGAAGCTTCCGGAAAGTCGATTTTCATTTCCACATTGGAAGGAACAATAACCGTTTCTCCCGGCAAATATTCAAATTGCGGTTCGTCAAAAAGATGCATGAT
>JBDLVY010000249.1:0-7124 GCA_039804545.1 Bacteroidota bacterium
TCGATTTGCTTATAGATATTGCGAAGGAAGAATCTAATTCGGTAATTGTGACTAAAATGAAAAAGATTGTCCCCGAATTTAAGAGTATGAATTCAGTTTTTCAAGAATTAGACATCGAAAAAGTTTAAGCATTTAAAGGATTAAAAAATAAACATAATTACTTTTTTCAAAATAAACATTGATTAATGAAATCTACTCAAGAGACATCAGATTGGGATTTAATCATCAAAGGGCATACTTCGCTTTTTGACCTTAAATTCAAAGATCTTTGGAATTACCGAGATTTGTTGTTGATGTTTGTAAAACGCGATTTTGTTAGTTTTTACAAGCAAACCATTTTAGGGCCGCTTTGGTTTTTTATCCAGCCAATCTTCACCACCTTAGTCTTTACTTTTGTATTTGGAAACTTAGCAGGAATAAGTGCTGACGGTTTGCCACACCAGTTATTTTACTTGGCCGGAATTACCTCTTGGCAATATTTCTCCGATTGTTTGACCAAAACCAGCACGGTTTTTAAAGACAATGCCAATATATTCGGTAAAGTCTATTTCCCAAGGCTGATTATGCCTTTGAGTATCGTCGTTAGTAATTTGGTTCGTTTCGGAGTGCAACTCATTTTAATGTTCTTATTGATGCTTTATTTTTATATCAATCCCATTGAAGGAACTAGTTTTCACATTAGTAACGGCCTATTTTTATTTCCGTTTTTAGTCTTGCTGATGGCTTTTTTAGGCTTGGGATTAGGACTGATAATCACCGCAGTGACCACTAAATATAAAGACTTAACGTTTCTGGTTACCTTTGGAGTACAATTACTAATGTATGCCACAACCGTAATCTATCCGTTGAGTTATGCCCGTGAAAAAGGTTACGGACATATTGTAGAACTGAATCCTATGACTGGTATTATAGAAGCATTCCGCTACGCTTTTTTAGGCAAAGGCGAATTTACTTTGTGGAGTATTGGTTATTCTACTGCAGTTACTATGGTTATCCTATTTTTAGGAATTATCATTTTTAATAAAACCGAAAAAAACTTCGTTGATACCATCTAAATGAGTAGTCCAATCATAAAAGTAGAAAACCTGTCAAAAGCCTACCAAATTGGGCAAATTGGAACCGGAACGATTTCAAGAGATATCGAACGTTTTTGGTTGACCAAAGTGCGCGGGAAAGAAGACCCTTTTCTCAAAATCGGACAAACCAACGACCGAACTACCAAAGGCGATAGTGATATCGTTTGGTCGCTAAAAGATGTCAATTTTGAAATCAATCAAGGCGAAGCGGTTGGCATTATTGGTAAAAACGGCGCCGGAAAAAGTACACTACTCAAATTGTTATCCAGAGTCACTGGCCCAACAACCGGCGAAATCAAAATAAAAGGCAGAATCGCGAGTTTGTTAGAGGTTGGAACCGGTTTTCATCCCGAATTATCCGGTAAAGAAAACATCTACCTAAACGGTGCCATTCTAGGAATGCGCAAAAAAGAAATCACTAGAAAACTTGAGGAAATTATTGACTTCTCAGGCGTAGAACGATACATTGACACACCGGTAAAAAGATACTCTTCCGGAATGTACGTGCGTTTGGCTTTTGCAGTAGCCGCACATCTCGAAAGTGAAATCCTGATTGTTGACGAAGTATTAGCCGTTGGTGATGCCGAATTCCAAAAGAAATGTTTGGGAAAAATGGGCGACATCAGTAAAGGACAAGGCCGAACTGTTCTTTTTGTATCCCACAATATGGCGGCAGTTCAAAACTTATGCAGCAAAGGTTTACTGATTGAAAACGGCCAAATGTTGTTTCAAGGGAATATCAACGAAACCATTACTACTTACTTGCAAGGCAATGCATTTTCTAATGATTTATTAAATGTTAGAGGTCGAAAAGGGAACGGCAAAGTCAAATTTGAACGCATAGATATCTTCGGAGAAAACGCTTCAGAAAGTATAATTTCAGGTAAAGATTTACACCTCAATTTAAAACTTCAAAACCCGGAGAATGTCAGCAGTGACAGAATCCGATTGGATGTGAGAATCGAAGATGATTTCGGTCAGCGTTTGTGTTGGGTAAGTTCAAGTTTGGTAGATATCGACCCACAAATCGTACCCCAAAACATCAACATCACTTTCCCGAAAAATACGTTTAATAACGGAGTTTATTTTGCCACCATTTACATGACAGTCGACAACGAAGTGGTCGATTGGATTGACAATGCTTTTCAAATTATAGTCGAAGAAGGTAACTTTTTCGGTAATGGACTGCAAGTGCCTAATCGTCAAAGCAAAATTTTAATGGATTTCGGAATGCGTTTTACCTAAGATAATTCTATAATGAAAAATTCAATTATAACTTTTTTACTTTTTCTTTACCATAAGGTCAAGCGCAGTCATTTGTTGCGAAAATGGATCAAGCAATTCATCGGCTCAGGTAAAATTGTTCTCGATTTTAATGGTTTCAAAATGTATGCAGGTGTGACTTCGGCCATCGAATCTAATGTTGTGTTCAATAGTTATAACGAAATCAAAGTCTTAGAATTAATTTCAAAATTGGCTTCCATAGGCTATAATTTTATGGATATCGGAGCGAATATCGGCATCCACTCCATGACTGCAGCAAAGGCTAATAAAGAGATTGAGATTTATTCTTTCGAACCTGAATCGAATAATTTCACTCACTTTATCCGAAATATTGGTCTAAACCAATTTGACAATATCCGTCCGTTTAAAATGGGATTGGGCAATTTTAAAGGCAATACCTTTATGAATATCAACGAAGGTTGGAACAAAGGAAAGCATTCCTTGAAAGTGAATTTTCAGGAAAATGATAAAAAAATCACCATTCCGGTAAACCAATTAGACAGTTTCAAAGAATATATCACCGGCAATCATTTGTTACTCAAAATTGATGTTGAAGGCTTTGAAAAAGAAGTCCTCGAAGGCGCCAAACAAGTGATTAACCAAGTTGAAAACGCTGTAATCATCATCGAATTGGTAACCGAAATCAATAGCCTGGAAACATGCAATCAGATAGTGAATTTGCTTAAAGAATACGGTTTTGACCAAGTCTATAAAATCGATGCCGAAAATATATTAGCGACCGTTCACGCTTATGAAGGCAGTGCCGATTATGTTTTTGTAAAAGGAATGGAAGCTGCTAAACTCTTATTCTAATTTTTTTAAATGCGCCTAGGATTCAATCCCCATAAAGATGTACCCCAAGATCCCACCGAGTTCAAACATCAGGTGGTGATTCCGGTGTATATACCCAATCAGGAAGGCTATTTTAAAGACAGTTTCAAAAATTTTCAGTTGTGTATCGAATCCTTGTTCCTTACTTGTCACAGTAAAACATTCATTACAATCGTCAATAACGGCAGTTGTGCCGAAGTCAAAGCGTATTTAAACGATTTGTTTGAGACCCAAAAAATAAACGAGCTAATTCATTCTGAAAATATCGGTAAACTGAACGCCATTCTCAAAGGTTTGGCAGGTAACAATATAGAATTGGTAACCATATCCGATGCCGATGTGCTTTTTTTAGAACATTGGCAACAAGAAACCGTAGCCGTTTTTAATCAGTTTCCCAAAGCCGGCGTGGTCGGAATCGTACCGCAGTTCCGCACTTTCGGTCATTGTTGCGGCAATATGATTTTTGATAATTTGTTTACCAAAAAATTAAAGTTCAAACCGGTGCACAACGTTGAAGCGCTCAAAAAATTCTATTATAGCATAGGTTGGGGTGACGATTATAATTCCGATTATCTGAAACAGATTTTGACCATCGAAAACGGGAATGCAAGTGCTGTTGTGGGTTCCGGACATTTTGTAGCAACTTACCGCAAAGAATTGTTTACCGAAATTCCAACTTATTTAGGATTCAAGTTAGGCGGCACTTCAGAAAGGTATTTGGACGAAGCGACTTTGCCATACGGTTTATGGCGATTGACGACTAATGATAATTATGCTTATCACCTTGGTAATGTGTACGAAAAATGGATGACTGAAGTGCTTCAATCTTTCCAAAACAATGAAAATCCCATTCCCGAATTGAATCAATTGACCACTTTCAAAAAAGTGAGTGCTTTTAGCTACTACATCAAGAACAAATTGTTTATCAAGTTTTTCAACAAAAGAAAATACCGACGCCTTTTTTATAAATTTATTGGTTTGCCCAAAGCCATGATTCAAAAATATTAGTCGAGCTATGTCAGTAGTCAAAACAACTATATTAATTTCCACCAAGAACCGTTGTGCCGACTTGCTTTACACCTTGGAAAAAATCAGATACTTAATTAGTGAGCAACTGACTTGCGTTGTTTTTGACGATGGTTCTACCGACGATACGTTTGAAAAAGTCAAAGCGCAATTTCCCCAAGTACAATTGCACCGAAATGAAATCTCCAAAGGCTATATTTATTGTCGCAACAAAATGCTCAACGAAACCGATGCCGATTATGCCATTTCCTTAGATGACGATGCTCATTTTCTAAGCGAAAACCCAATAGAATCTCTCCTTGATTATTTTATTCAAAATCCTGGTTGCGGACTCATAGCTGCTAGAATTTTTTGGGGAAAAGCCATACCAGAAACCATACAAACTCAGGAGCAATCTCAAAAAGTAAAGAGTTTTGTTGGTTGTGGTCATGTATGGAATAGGAAAGCGTGGCGCGAAATCCCCAATTATCCCGAATGGTTTGAGTTTTACGGCGAAGAAAATTTTGCGTCGTTTCAATTACTAAAATCAAAATGGGAAGTCCATTACGTTCCCGAGATAGTAGTACAGCATCGAGTAGATTTAAAAGAAAGAGCCAAAGACACCAAAGCTTTTGCTTTTCGCTACCGCAGAGCCATTCGCGCCGATTGGTATACTTATTTTCTATTCTTGCCGTGGTCTAAAATCCCGAGAAAAATGGCGTATTCGCTTTGGATGCAAGCCAAAGGGAAAATTTTTAAAGGACAGTTAAAAGTCATTGCACCTTTATTTTTGGCGATTTGTGATTTGTTTTTGGCGGTGCCCAAATTGATTCAACACAGAAATGCACTAACTTCTCAAGAATATGAAGCATATGCCAAATTAAACGAGGCAAAAATATTTTGGAAACCGGAAAAATAGTTATTTTTACTTCCGTTACAATCCATATTGATGAACCAAAAACCTTATTTAATAGCCGAAATTGCTCAAGCACACGAAGGCAGTTTGGGAATTTTACATTCCTATATCGACGCCGTGGCTAAAACCGGTGTGCAGGCCATTAAATTCCAAATGCATATAGCCGAAGCGGAAAGCAGCATACACGAGCCTTTTCGCATTAAGTTTTCCAAAGAAGATGCCACACGTTTTGACTATTGGAAGCGAATGGAATTTACACTCGAACAATGGAAAGGCATCAAACAACATTGCGATGAAGTGGGATTGGATTTTATTTGTTCTCCCTTCAGCAATTTGGCAGTAGACTGGTTGGAAGAAGTGGGCGTTCATACCTATAAAATCGGGTCAGGTGAAGTCAATAATTTTCTTTTACTCGAAAAAATTACCCAAACCGGAAAACCCATCATCATTTCCTCGGGCATGAGTAGCTTTGCCGAATTGGATAAAACAGTCGATTTTTTGAAAACCAAAAAAGCTAATTTTTCCATTTTGCAATGCACAACGGCTTATCCCACAAAACCCGAGCAATACGGATTGAATGTGTTAGCTGAATTAAAAGAAAGATATAATGTTCCGATAGGGTTTTCTGACCATTCGGCTAAAATAGCTACCGGAATTGCCGCTGTAGCTTTGGGTGCCGAAATCCTAGAATTTCACGTGGTTTTCAATCGCTCAATGTTCGGTCCAGATGCGATTGCGTCACTAACTATGGAAGAAACCAAGCAATTGGTCGAAGCAGTGAACGAAATCCATTGGGCACAAAATAATCCAATTAATAAAAATAACAATGATAGTTTCACTGAACTAAAAAGTATCTTCGAAAAATCATTGGCCATTAATAAAAATTTACCACAAGGACATGTCCTAACTTTTGCCGATTTGGAAAGCAAAAAGCCCAAAGGTTATGGTATTTCCGCAGCCGATTTTGAAAAAGTAATCGGTAGACAATTAGCTGTAAATAAGTCCCAATGGGATTTCTTGAATGAAGAAGATTTAGCATGAGCCACACCCGAAAAATAGCTGTTGTTATCACAGCCCGACCTTCCTATAGCCGAGTTAAAACCGTTTTAACCGCCATCAAAAAGCACCCCGAATTGGAATTGCAACTTATCGTCGCAGCTTCGGCTTTGTTAGACCGATATGGAAGTGCGGTGAATTACATTGAAAAAGATGGATTCGAAATTGCCGCTAAAGTTTTTAATGTGTTGGAAGGGGAAAATTTAACGGCTGCTGCTAAAACAACCGGAATCGGAATCCTCGAATTGTCAACGGTTTTTGATAATCTTCGTCCGGATATTGTGGTTACCGTTGCCGATAGATTTGAAACGATGGCAACGGCGATTTCGGCTTCGTATATGAATATTCCTTTGGCCCACATTCAAGGTGGCGAAGTAACGGGAAATATTGATGAAAAAGTAAGACACGCCATAACCAAACTTGCAGATTATCATTTTGTTGCGTCAGAAAATGCCAAACAACGAGTAATTCAGCTCGGTGAAAATGCCAATATGGTTTTCAACACCGGTTGCCCTTCTATAGATATTGCACAAGAAGTGGCCAAAAATGATTCGTTGACTTTCAATCCCTATGAAAAATATGGTGGCGTTGGTTCGCAACCTGATTTGAGTAATGGTTATATCGTAGTAATGCAACATCCGGTAACCAATGAATACCAAGATTCCCGAAAACACATAGAAGCGACTTTAAGAGCAATTCAAAAAATAGACAAACCAACGCTTTGGTTTTGGCCCAATGTCGATGCCGGCGCGGATGGTACATCAACCGGAATTCGTTCGTTTCGCGAAAAATATAAAATGGAAAACGTACACTTCTTCAAAAATATGGAAGGCGACGATTTCCTAAACTTATTGCATTCTTCGCTTTGCCTCATTGGAAATTCCAGTGTTGGGATTCGAGAATGTGCTTATCTAGGTGTTCCGACTATCAATATTGGTTCACGTCAAAACCGTCGG
>JBDLVY010000250.1:0-11589 GCA_039804545.1 Bacteroidota bacterium
CCTGAAGCACCTTGTGCTCTCGAAATTCTATCTAATAAACCCCTGTTTTGAACCGCATCTTTAACATTTTGGTAAGTGGTTAAAGACATAGGTGCTCCATTTGTGGGTGTGGCGCCATGACAATAGATACAATTGTTATCTATGATGGTTTTTACGGTATTGGTGTAAGTTACATCATCAAGTCCGTCAATGCCTGATAAATCATCAGAAGAATCATTGCTACAACTGCTGACAAGAACTGTACCGAGAATGAGAACTGAAATTATAAGGTTATTCTTTATCATGATTTTATTTTTTTTCAATAAATTTAATAAATAAAATGACTTAAGTTTACATTATATAATTATAAATTAACGTTTTATGATAAAAAAGGGTTTTATTTTAGCATTTATTATATTGGTAATTGGTTTTGGAACCTATAAATACCTTTACCAAAGTCATAGAGATATTGCTGCTGAAGAGGCCAACTTTACGACTACAGTTCAGGATATTTATACTTCTTTTACCGAAAATGATAGTTTGGCTAATGCAAAATATTTAGATAAAACTATAGCCTTGCGTGGTAAAATTTCCAATATTGATTTTACCAATAAAATTATTACTGTTGATGAAAAGTTGTCTGCCCGATTCACAGATAAACTTCCTGAAAATATAAGAATCCAAGATTCAATAAACTTAAAAGGTCGTTTAGTGGGTTTTGATGATTTACTTGAAGAAATTCAGATAGACCAATGCACAGTGGTCGAATAATATTTAAAAAATGTTTAAAAATGTAATTATCAAACTATGAAAAAAGCTTTATTATTGTTTTTGTTTCCCTTGAGTGTTATGGCTCAAGATGATTTATTGAATGAAATAGACACTGCAGCTGCCGGAAAGAGCAAAGTTGAGGCTGCCTTTAAAGGATTAAAAATTGTCAATATCGAATCTACTAAATTGGCTGCCAAAGGAGATTTGTATTTTATTGTAGCCCATCGTTTCGGTTCGGTTAAAGATGGCTTCGAAGGGTTTTACGGATTGGATAATGCAGTTACCCAATTAAAATTTGTTTACGGATTAAACGATTGGTTCACCATTAGTGGTGCAAGAAGCGAGATTGCCTATGACTTTTCGGGTAAGTTTTTGCTTAAATCCCAAGAAACTAACGGATTTCCTTTTGCTATCGCAGGGTTTACTAGTTTGACCATCAACAATACTTTAAAGGAAAGTCTTTATCCTGAAATGAAATTCAACAATCGTCTGACGTATGTAACCCAACTTTTGGTCTCCAGAAAGTTTAGCAACAGTTTGTCATTAGAGTTGGCACCGACTTATTTCCATGAAAATTTCGTGATTGACGACAATCAAGATAACAGTCAGTATGCTATTGGAATGGGCGGTAGGTATAAGTTTGCTAAGCGTTGGTCTTTAAATATTGATTATGCAGCACATTTGAACCGCTCAAGCAGTTCACCATTTCGAGATCCGCTATCAATTGGGGTAGATTTAGAAACCGGAGGTCACGTTTTTCAAATGCATTTTAGTAACTCACAAGGTATGCATGAAGCTGGTTTCTTGGGCAGTTCAACCGGTGATTGGGGAACTGGAGATATTTTCTTTGGTTTTAATTTGTTGAGAGTTTTCTAAGAACAATAAGTATAAAAAAAGTCCTCTTGTTTCTATCAAGAGGACTTTTTTTATGGATAAGGATTCGGAGAATTACTCTTTTATGAATTTTTGAGAATAATCTTTTCCTTGTGTATCTTTCAACATTAAAACGTAAGTACCGGTAGCCAATTGGTTAACAGAAATAGTTTGATTTTGAACCATACTTTCCAGAACCATTCTTCCATTCAAATCAAAAATTTGAGCTGATTTGAATTCAACCGGGTTTGCTGTATTGATAGAAATGTTTAGGTTGTGTTTAACAGGATTTGGATAAACGGTAAATACAGAGTTCTCAAATGAGTTTGTACCCAAAGTAGCTCCTTCCATTGCCATCAATGTTTGGTTTGGACTAACATTGTTAAACGTGTCAACAATTCCGGATGGCCATCTTATAATTACTTGGTCGATTGTAGTAGCTGTACCAATTCCGAAATGCGCATTCAAAGAACTCATGTAACGGAATCCTTCTCCACTACGTAAATCTCTGATTTGTTTACCCCAAGAACCATAGATTTCAATTCTGGCTCCAATTCCGTTACGGTTACTTTGTATACCTTGGAAGGCAACTTTTAGCCAATTGTTTCCATTAGGCACTGCATAACGAATGGTATTTCCATTTTGAATATCAAGGAACCCATCATTGTTTAAATCTCCAACAGCACCAACACCAATACCAGCATAACTTACACCTGCAAAAGTACTATTATGTTGATTGAACATTATTTTGTTTCCACCTCCTAAAATGTCTACGAATCCATCGTTGTCAAAATCGTAAGCTACATTATCAATGTTAGTAGAAGTGTTTGTATCCCAACCAGAACCTGCTGTAATATTTGTAAAAGCACTAAGCGTATTAGTAGTTTCAAAGTTGTTTCTGAAATATTTATGAGTACCCGAACTTGCGGTAATAATAACGTCCATATCTCCGTCATTGTCAAAATCAGCAACGGCAGACGACCATGTTTGGATAGGCGTAACGTTAATACCTGCTGTTACTGAAACGTTAGTGTAAACGTTCCCGCCGTCATATCTTAGTAATTGACAAGGTGGTCCAGAACATTTAGAAATGAAAACATCGGTATCGCCATCATTGTCAAAATCTGTAAAAAGTGTAGAATAATTACCTCCGTTTTGACCACTGATTGTACTGCTTAAATTCATAGCTCCAGGCGTATTGTTGGATTGGTAATAGGTTAAATTACCAGCACCATCATTTAAATAATAAACATTATCATCTACATCGTGACAAGAAAATAAATCCAAATTTCCATCTTTATTTAAGTCAGCAAAGTTGGTTCTTTGACAGAAAATATATTCTCCCGGTGTAATTCCGGTATAAGCTGTTCCTGTATTATTAGATCTTAAAATAGAAAGACCACTTCCACTTCCCAGGATCAAATCGTTGTAACCATCACGGTTATAATCACCTGCTGCCATACTCCAACCTGGCATATTAGATACATTTGTAAATGGAAAATCAGTTACACTGAAAGTTCCAGGAGTAGCACCTTGGTAGTGAACTCTAAAATTAGAATTATTAACCCCAACGATGTCATCTTTGTTATCTCCATTCATGTCCACAACACAAAGGTTATAACTACTATTAACAGTTGAGATGGTTTGAGTAGTATAGACTATCGGAGTTACAGGTGGTACGACCACTTGATTTTCAATCAATTGAAAGGTAAAGCCAACATTTTGTGCAGTGCTTAACCAACGGTTGTCCCAAGCAATGTAATAAGTGGTTCCTGCTGTAACATTGAAAACATCTACAGAAGAATAATTACTACCAGCGTCATCATCTCCTGCAAAACAGTTTAAGGCAGCACAATTTCCGGTGTAGACGTGAAAACGGGTATCTACTCTTGGCGTATTTTGTGTGATGTCTGTTGTTATGGTTACAGTAAAATCCTGGGTTGGGGTATAAGCATACCATTCACCTGCAGGGATATTGTTTGTTGGAATCGCATCTCCTCCATTACACGGACTTGGAACGGCACCATTAATTGACCCCACTACATACAAACCGGCAGAATTAATTGCAGCGGCAGAGGCGCAGGCGTCTTGAGCTTTTGTATACTGTGCTACCAAAAAGAAGACAAAGATTAAAGTAATTTTTTTCATTATTTATAATAGTTTAGTTATTGAATATTCATTTTAATTTATGGGCAACCACTTAAAGAATTTATCCATTGGCCAATTAAAGCAACCCCTTCATCGTGAATTAAAGTTCTGCCATGAAGTGGCATTCTAAAGTATTCATTGGTGGTATTAATTCTATAATAGAGCATTGACTTTTCTGTATTACCGGGTTTTATTACGGTACTTAGCGTTAGAGGAAAATCTTGCATGTCTGAGGTTGGGACACAAACTCCCATATTGGTTCTACCGTTAGCATTACCGGTTTGATTGAAAGAGAACTGCATCGGTCTGTAATCGCAATGTCCGTTTGTGTTATGACAGTGCGCACAGTTGATATCTAAATAGGAACGCACTCTTGTTTCTAAATCGGCGGAGGTATTATTATAATTAACTACAGTGTTTGTTTGGTTAGGCGCACTAAAATTATCTTCCAAATAACCTTGCTCAATCCATTTTGCGAGTTGGTTTTTGGTTTCTGTTCCGTAGGTATAATTAGAATTCAAGTTTTGGGGTTTTATACCAATGGGGATGTGTTTTTCAAAATACTCACCATCAATAGTTTCTTTGTATTTATGGCAAACATTACACTGAACTTCATTGGGAATTCTGTAATTGACATTTTTAATGATGTTGTTTTCGTTTTTCCAGCTAATCTCAACATAACTCCCGTTTAAGTCGAAGTAAGCTTCGGTTTGTTCTTCGTTCCAAACATAATCGGCAAAAATCCATCCAGAAGATTTTCGAATCATCAATCTTGTTTCAATTATTTTGGTAGTGTTGTTAGGTTGCACATTATCATAATAGAAAGTTTTGATAATGGCCGAGCCAACGGGTAGTTCTAATACTTTATCATCGCTATTGTATACAGCTTTCGTACCGTTAGGCATCCAAACAAATCTTTTCTTGTGAGCATAATCAGAAAACAAAGAACTTATAGGTTCATAAGGTAATACATTTAAAGCGGGAATTTGATTTTTCATTTCCCCTTCAAAAAATTTATAGTCAGACAGTTTAGGATATGGAACTTGTGTTAAATCGACGGTTACCGGTGAAATAGGAGTATAATCTTCACTGCTGTTGTCTGTACAGGCAACAATGACAATAGAAATTAAGGTCAATAAGATTATAAAATATTTATTTTTCATTTATTTCTAAAAACTTGATTCCAAAAGTAACGATTTTTTTAATTGTCTAAAAACTATTTGAATACGATTTCTATTTTTCTGTTATCCTTTGAGGTATAAAGCAAAAAAAACTCCGCTTTTTTTGATAAAGCAGAGTCTTTAAAAGTTGGGAATTATTTATTCTTTAATAAATTTTCTAGTATACTTGTTATTGTTTTCCTCCAACAATAAAATAATATAGGTTCCTTTAGAAAGTGATTCAACATTAATTGACGGTGATTCTAAATCAGAGGACAGTATCATTTTACCGGTTAAATCAAAAATTTGTGCATTTTTAAAATTCAAATCATCTGAAGTAATGGTCAAGAATTTTTTTGCTGGTACTGGGTGTAAACTGAATTGGTTAGAAGCAAATTCATTTACTCCTAATGTAGATCCTTCAACTACAAAAAGAGATTGATTACTGTTTGGATTAACGATAGTGTCTACAACACCTGAAGGCCATCTGATAATTACTTGATTAATTACTGTTTCTTGTCCGATACCGAAGTGGGCCGTAATGGTACTCATATTTTGAAAACCTGTACCACTTTGTACATCTCTAATTTGTTTGCCCCATGCCCCGTAAATTTCTACGCGTGCACCAATTCCGTTTCGGTTGCTTTGAATGCCGTGAAGGTTTACATTAAGCCAGTGATTAGAGTTTCCGTTATTGAACAGTACATTAGTTCCGTTTTGAATATCTAAAAAGCCATCATTGTTTAAGTCTCCGATTGGTCTGTCTACTGTAGAAACATTATAAGTATTAGGATTGGCTACAAAATGAAAATTACCGTCACCAAACATGATGTTATTTCCTGCTCCTAATACATCTAGGTAACCATCATTGTCAAAATCTTCGGTTACGTATTCTCTTCCTAGAGAAGTATTGGTGTCATAACCTGAACCGGCAGTTACGCTGGTAAAAGTTCCGTCTCCGTTATTTCTTTTTACATTAGTGTAACCATCAGAAGCCGAATTTACGCCAACAATTACATCCATCCATCCGTCGTTGTTAAAATCTCCAACAGCGCAAGACCAAGTTTGTTCCGGGTCAGCCATATTGGCTTGTGCGGCAACATTAGTATAAGTTCCGTCTCCGTTATTTCTGTGTAATTCATTGATATTCCCACCAACACCAGATCCACCTTGACCACATTTGGCCAACATCATGTCGATGTCACCATCATTGTCATAATCGATCCAGTTTGAAGCATAATTTCCACCAGAAGCAAAATCACCGATTCCGCCTTGTATGTGATTTAAATTAGTACCATCATTAAGATAATATCTGTTAGGTGCATTGTCATCACAAGCAAAAATATCTAATTTCCCATCGTTGTTAATATCTACAAAATTGGTTCGTTGAACTAAATAACTTTGTGTTTTTCTATCGGTTGTAAATCCGGTTCCATTGCTGTTAGCTTTTAAGAATACTACTCCGCTACCTGATCCATAGACTAAGTCATTGTAACCATTGTTGTCATAATCTCCTGCGGCAATACTCCATGATGGTAATACTGTTGTATTAGGAACGGTGTAAGTTGTAGTAGTAAATGTGCCGCCGGCTTGTTGGTAAGTAATGGCCAATTGTGTAGCACTGATTGCAGAAACAATATCATCTAAAAAGTCACCGTTCATGTCTACAATACAGTTGTTGTAGCCTCCGGTAATTCCGGCAACTGCTTGCGTTGTAAAGGTCAATCTGTCCGGTGCCGGTGGAGCAGCTTCCATTACAGTAAAATCAAATGCTGCAGAACTGTAGCGGTTGTCAAATGCGATTGTATAAGTTGTTCCCGCAGTCGCAGCAAATGTAAGTTCTGAAGAATAAGTTCCGTTGAAATCATCATTAGAACCAACACAAACTAAGGCACTACAATCACCAGAGTAAACTATTAGACGTGTATCGCTATTGTTGTTTTGCGGTAAAAGAGTTGAAACAGTGATATTTAAATTTTGAGCAGCGGTAAATTTGTACCATTTCCCTTTGGCTCCAACACCGTTAGCCAAACCACATAAAATGGTTGGAGGTGTTCCTGTTTCATTGGTGAAAGCTGGAGCTGTTATAGTCGAATTCAAAGTTACCGTTACAGCAGAAGCACAATTGGCTTGCCCCATCATAGCTGTAAAGCTTAAAAGAGAAACAATAGAAAGTAAAGTTTTTTTCATTTAATTATTAATGTGTACTGGTTTGTCATTTTTTTAATTGCAGGTTTGCGTCAAAGACGAAATCCATTCCTCTATTAGGGCAACGCCTTCATCATGAACAATAGTTCTTCCTAATAATGGCATTCTCTCACTTTCATCATTGGTACTTATTCTGTAATGTAAAATAGATTTACTAAAATTTCCAGGAGAAACAATCTTAGTCAGTGTTGGGCTAATAGCTTCATCAGCAACTAAACAAATCCCAATATTCGAATCTACATTGGTTTGAGCAAATGGAAAACGGATTGGTCGATAATAGCAACGTGCTTCATCTTGGTGACAATGAGCACAGTTGGCATCAACATAGGAACGAACTCTTAAATCTAAAGGTTGTGTAGCGTCGTGATAATCTACAGAAGATACAATAGAAGCCGGATAACTGGTCAAATAGCCTTGTTCTTTTAATTTTAACAATTGATTTTTATTGCCATTACTAAAATTAAAATTGTGATTTAGATTTTGTGGTTTGACCCCTATTGGTGTTGCAGTTTCATTTATTTTGTGACAAGCAAAACATTCAGCATCAGATGGAATTCTGTAGTTTGTGCTAATAATTTCGTTATTAGGTTTTTTGAAAGTAATAGATTTTGAACTGCCATTTACGAAATCAGATCCTGTAACTAAATTGGCATCTGTTTGTTCATCATTCCACAAGTATTCATAAAATTTCCAACCATCAGCATGTCTAACCATCAATCGTGTTTCAATTATTTGGGTCGTATTATCTGGCTGGATAGTAGTATAGTAAAAGGTTTTAATCAAAGCTGTACCAATCGGAAAATCTAGAATTTTATTATCGGCTACATAATTGGCTTTGACATCGGCCGGCATCCAAATAAATCTTTTTTTAGAAGCATAATCCGTAAAAAGCGAACTTGCCGGTTCATAAGGAATCACATTCAAAGATGGAATTTGATTTTTCATGTCACCTTCAAAAAAGTGATAATCAGACAACTTCAAGTAAGGCACTTGAGTCAAGTCTACTACCACTGGTGAAACAGGAGTATACTCGTCATCTTTGTCTGAACAAGAAGTAAAAACGGTAAAAATTAAGATTATAGCAAGTGCTTGTAAGTAATTCTTTTTCATATGATTTTTTAAATGCAACCCAAAAATAATAAAATTTTTATTATAACCTATTAATTATCGGTTTAGTGCCAATAATATTTAGTTTTAAAGAGAATAGTTCAAGTATTCTTTTAAAATCCTAATAACTTTACATGGTAATTTTTTAGTATTTCTAGGGCTTGATCCGACTTGTAGTCAAATGCTTCTTCATGCTGGTTTCTGACCTTTTTGAGTGAGATCATTTTGATGCAATTGCAAAAACGTCTGATTTCTTCATCATTAGACAAAATCAATCCGGGTACTTGGATGTTGTTGCCCATGTCGTCTTTGGCCACCATGGTAAAATAACTCGAATTACAATGTTTGACCACACCGGTTTGAATGTTTTCAGATTCTACACGAATCCCAACAATCATTGAACTTTTGCCTACATAATTTACGCTGGCTTTCATAGTGACCAATTCGCCCACGTCAATCGGATTCAAGAAATCAACGGTATCAACCGAAGCCGTTACGCAGTAATGTCCGGAGAATTTTGAAGCACAGGCAAATGCAATTTGGTCAAGTAATGACAAGATATAGCCGCCATGAATTTTACCACTGAAATTAGTATGCGAAGGCAGCATCAACTCGGAAATGGTGATTTTGGAAGCGTCAACGGATTTGAACTCACTATTCATCTTTTTCGGCTCTGGTTAGGATGTTTTCAGGTAAAGCTTTTTTGGCTTTGGCCCCCATTTTTTTCAAGTTTTCAACTCTTTTTACTAGATTTCCATCTCCACTAGATAGTTTTTTCATAGACTCTTCATAGGCCTTTTTACTTTCATCCATTTTTTTACCGACCATCACCAAATCACTCACAAAACCTTCAAACTTATCATACAAAGCACCTGCTTGACGCGCAATTTCTAAAGCGTTTTCCTGTTGTTTTTGATTGGTCCACATACTGTCAATTGTGCGCAATGTGGCCAAAAGGGTAGAAGGCGTAACAATCACTATATTCTTTTCAAAAGCCTTGTTGTACAAAGAAGTATCTTCATTTAGTGCCAAGGCAAAAGCGGACTCAATCGGGATAAAAAGCAAGACAAAATCCGGACTTTCCATTTGGTACAAATCCTGGTAATTTTTTTCACTCAATTGATCAACATGGCGTTTCAAAGCCATTACGTGATCTTTTAAATGTTGGGCTTTGGCTTCATCGTCTTCTTCATTAATATACCGTTCATAAGCGGTCAAAGTCACTTTAGAATCGACTACCATTTTCTTTCCGTCCGGTAAATTAATTACCACATCAGGGAATACGCGATTGCCTTCTTCTGTGACGAAACTTTGCTGCATTTCGTATTCACGTCCTTTTTCTAAACCTGATTTTTCGAGTACGCGTTCCAAAATCAATTCGCCCCAATTGCCTTGCATTTTGCTGTCGCCTTTTAAAGCTTTGGTCAGGTTCAAAGTTTCTTTGCTCATCTGCTCGTTCATTTCACGCAGACCCAATATTTGTTGGCGCAGTGCTGCATGGTAATCAATACTTTCCTTGTGGGTGTCTTCGACTTTCTTTTCAAAAAGCTGAATTTTATCTTGTAATGGTGTTAAAATATTTTTGAGGTTTTCTTTGTTTTGCTCGGTGAATTTTACTGTTTTTTCTTCTAAGATTTTGTTGGCCAAATTTTCGAATTCTTTGGTAAACTTTTCTTGTAGTTTTTCTACTTCCTCTTTTTGCTCTTTGTTGCGTTCCCAAAGATTCTCAAAATCGGTTTCTTTTTTCGACAGTTGAATGGCCAAAGCTTCTTTTTCGGTACGGATGTTTTCGCGTTCCTGAACCGTTTGGTTTACTTGATTTTTAAGCTGTTCAATTTGTTGCAGTAAACCATTTATTTTTTCTTCCAAAGAAGCTTTGTCCGATTGAGATTGGGCGGCAAAAAGCTTTTTGCCTAAGAAAAGGCCAATGGTTAAAGCCACTATAAATGCGATGATAATCATTAAACTGTCGTTCATAAATTTGAAAAAAAAATAAGAGTATAAATATAAATACATTTAACTAAAAAAAAGGTTGACTTTTGGAAAATGTTTTTAAATTGGTACCGTTTTTGTAAAGTGCAAAATCAAAGAAACTAAAATTAATAACATAATTTATATTAAAGCTATGATTAAAAAAATTACCTTATTGACCTTATTACTGAATTTTTGTCTGTCATTTGCCCAAAGAAATGGAGCAGTTGGACATTTAACTATTTTCTCAGAAGACGGCGATAAATTTACATTGATTTTAAACGGAGAAGTAATTAATGATACCCCACAAACCAATTTGAGAGTAGAAGATTTAAATCAACCATACTACAATGCCAAAATCAAGTTTGAAGACAAAACTTTGACAGACATCACTAAAAATAACTTATTACTTACTGATGTTGATGGTGTTTTTTCTGATGTAACTTATAAAATTAAGAGAGATAAAAACAACAAGACTAAGATGAAATTGAATTATTTTTCTTCTATTGCGGTTGAACCTGATTTTATTCCTGCTTCTAATGTTCATGTGATTCATTACGGACAACCTAGACCGGTAGCTGTTCAACAAAGTACAAACGGTGTTTCTCAAACCACCACAACCACCACCACTCAAACCGGTGGTGCCACAATGGGAGTAGGCGTAAATGTAGGTGGAGTTAATATGGGGATTACTATTAATGACTCTATGGGTAGTGGCTCAGTGACCCAAACAACAACTACTACGACTACACAAGTTGGCGGGACAAGACCAGTAGAGGTGGTTGAACCAGAAAGAGGTTGTAACAGAAGAACCTGTATGACTTCGGGTAATTTTAATGCGGCTTTAGCTACTATCAATAAACAAAGTTTTGAAGATACTCGTTTGAAAACAGCTAAACAAGTTATTACTGCTAATTGTTTGAATGTGGATCAAATCATCCAGATAGCCAATACTTTCAATTTTGAAGACAATAAATTGGAGTTTGCCAAGTATGCTTACGATTATTGTATTGAACCAAGGAATTATTTCAAACTCAATGGCATCTTTTCTTTCAGCAGTAATGTTGATGAATTGTCAGACTATGTTCAAAGCAGACAATAATTTAAATTAAAATTAAATTACCAAAGGCCATTCTTTTCGGATGGTCTTTTTTATTTTTGCTCAAATCCGTTTTATGCACCAACACTTCTTAATTCACAAACCTCACGGTTATTTGAGCCAATTTATTTACGAAAAAAAGCGACACAAAAAGTTGCTCGGAGAACTTTATAATTTTCCCGAAGGCACGATGGCTATCGGTCGTTTAGATGAAGATTCCGAAGGCTTACTTTTACTGACTACCGATGGTATGATGAGCGAAATTGTGAGAAG
>JBDLVY010000251.1:0-2548 GCA_039804545.1 Bacteroidota bacterium
ACTTCTAGCAAAATAACCTAACAACACAATTGGAGTAGCAACTTTATATTGTGGGAATCCACCAGTTCCAGTTGGTAAATTTGGATCATTTAAGTTTCCTTGAATATAACTATCATTTTCAAATTTTTGATAAGAATATCCTCCAATCACATCTACAGCTAATTTTCCATACGCTT
The DNA here is from genome assembly GCA_039804545.1 of Bacteroidota bacterium. Classification (GTDB taxonomy): domain Bacteria; phylum Bacteroidota; class Bacteroidia; order Flavobacteriales; family Flavobacteriaceae; genus Flavobacterium. Next base: position 177 of record JBDLVY010000251.1, read on the forward strand.
TATTGTAAGCTAAGTATCCATCAAGTAATTTGTTTTTTCTATGACCTGTAGACAATTCATTAGTACCAAAAGGAATATAATTGTTTGATCCCGAAGACGCTGCTTCCCAACCTGCAATTTTAGTTCTTTGTCCGAAACTTTCATCAAATCCAACATTCAATACTGCTCTCAATGAAGGGAAGAAATGAAATTTATAATCAACTTCAAAATTTCCAAAAAGTCTATTATTATAACCGGTATCATTTGTTTGTAACAACTGAGCCACTGGGTTTCTCGTTGTTTGAGCATTTAATGCAATAGTTTCTTTATTGTAGTTTTCATAAAACCCTCCGTATACTGAAGTCGGATCATAAACTGGTTGAGTTGGATCAAAGTTTATTGCATTACTTTCAACCGCATCAGCAAATCTATTATTTTCATTACTATAATTAGCATTCAAACGCAATTTCAAATGGTCTTTAAAAAGAGAAGGATTTAAAGCAACCCCAACTGTATTTCTTTTAAAAGCATTAGTCAATCGCAAACCCTCTTGATAGGTATTACCAATTGTTAATCTAGTAGGTAAAACACCAAAAAGACTTCCTCTTAATGTAGCACTTGCATCAGAATAAAGCGTTTGTCTGTAAATTTCTTTTTGCCAATCCGTATTTGCAGTTCCTAATTTTGACAATAACGATGGGTTTTTAGCACGAACAATAGCTGTTAGATTTGGAGCATCTAGAACATCTATAGTTTTTATTAAATTCCCAACACCAACAGTAGAATTAAAATCAACAGATAAGTTTTTACTTCCTTTTTTAGTAGTAATTAATATTACTCCATTAGAAGCTCTCGATCCATAAATTGCTGTTGCAGAAGCATCTTTCAAAATCGACATTGACTCAATAGTACTAGGGTTCAATGAAGATAAAATAGATGTTGATCCAGTTCCAGTTGAATTTTCAATTGGCAAACCATCAATAATGATTAAAGGATCATTAGAAGCATTTAAAGAAGCCCCTCCTCTAATACGGATTGTAGCCCCAGTTCCTGGCGCTCCTCCTCCTGCATTGATTGAAACTCCGGCAATACGTCCATTTAATAAATTATCCGCACTTACATTAACACCTCTGTTAAAATCTTTAGCAGCAAGTAACGCTACTGATCCTGTCGCATCTTTCTTTTTAACAGAACCGTAACCTACTTGAACTACAACTTCTTGAAGTTGATTTTCATCCTCTTGAAGTTTTACAGTTAAATTAGATTGATTTGAAAAAGCAATAGTTTGCGCTTTGTATCCTACAAATGAGAATACTACAGCATCACCCGACTTGATTTTTGACAATTTAAATTTTCCGTCAAAATCAGTAGTAACACTTTGTTGTGCTCCTTTCACTACTACATTTACTCCAGGTATTGGTTGGTTCGATCTTGAATCAACAACAACACCACTAAATGAGCTCTGAGCCAACAAACTTGCCGGCAAGAGTAGTAATAAAACTAACAACTTTTTGTAAATTGTTTTCATACTTGTTTGTTTAAATTAAATAAATTTTGATTAATTGCTAATAGCTTTTTTTACTTCGAATAACAAATATAATGAAACGATAACGATTTCGGAGCATACGAAATCGATTTTCTTTTTACGAAAACGTGGTAGTGTTGAAAAGTTTGTGTAAATAAACATTAATATACGGTATTTTTGCAAGTGAAATAATTTAACAATACTTTTATTCACAATTTCCATTTTTAACCATTATTCATGAAGAGAAAAGTCACGCTCAAACAAATCGCAAAGGAACTTGACGTTTCCATTTCAACCGTATCTAAGTCGTTGAGAAACAGCCATGAAATAGGTGAAGAAACACGATTAAAAGTACAAGCTTTTGCTAAATTATACCACTACAAACCAAACAATATTGCTTTAAGTTTAAAGAATAGAAAAACAAAAACTATAGGGATAATTATCCCCGAAATTGTTCATTATTTCTTTTCTACAGTAATTAACGGAATTGAACATGTAGCAAATGAAAATGGCTATAGTGTTGTAATATGCTTATCTGATGATTCTTTCGATAAAGAGGTGTTAAATATGGAAATGCTAGCCAATGGAAGTATTGATGGTTTTATCATGTCCTTATCTAAAGAAACACAATTCAAAGGCGACTTTCACCACATTACTGAAGTGATTAGCCAAGGCATGCCAGTAGTTATGTTTGATCGAGTTACTAATGATATTCTTTGCGACAAAGTGATTATTGACGATCAAGCTGCAGCCTACGAAGCGGTACAAAGCCTAATAGATAAAGGGAAGAAAAAAATTGCGCTGGTTACAACTGTCGATTATGTGAGTGTTGGAAAACTGCGCACTGACGGATATATTAAAGCATTAT
>JBDLVY010000252.1:0-4179 GCA_039804545.1 Bacteroidota bacterium
TATCATCGTTTTTATTTTGAAAAATAACATTGTTAATTTTATCAATTACAAACTCTTTTTCTTCTAAAGTGTCATAAATTAGTTCATCTTCGAATTTGTTTACTCCAGTTTTAAGTTGATATTTTAGGAAGGCACCTTTACTTTGAATTGGAGTTGCCCATTGAACAAAAAAGTCTGGAATTAATAAACTTTCTAATATACCAACAGTAGCCATTCCTCCTAAGCTATGACCAATTAAACCTATTTTTTTGTTTTCTAATGATTTCTTACTTTTCAAATCACTAAAGACAAATTTCAAATCATTTGTCATATCATTTATATTGTAATAATAAGTGTTAAAATTTCCAGTTGAAGTTCCGCAACCTCTTTCGTCATATCTATAAACAGCTATATTATTTTCTAGTAATTTTTCTGTAAGCTTATAATGAGAATTCCTAGTGTCTTTTCCTGAACCTGGAACAATTATCACAATTTTTGAATAAGATGTTTTAGGTTCAATTAAAGTACCTTTTAATAATAAATTGTCATTTTTGTTTTCTGTTTCAAGTTGAGAAAATATGTAGTTTTGAACATTACTGATTGGTTTTTCGTAAGTATAAATTTCTTGTGCTTTAATAAAATATGATATTAAAGTGAATATGAATATTAAATATATTTTACTGTTTTCTCTCATAATTACTTCCAACGCTCTGCGGCTCGAAGCAATAGCGAAACTAGCGAACCCATTATTTTCCGTTAAATATAAATATTTTTCGGGAAGAAAGAATTTCCTTTTACAAAAAACAGTTATTGCCTAAAGCCGTTGTAAAACTTTGGCGTTTTATGTTGAATTACATTCGCAAGCAAAGTGATCACAAACTATTTTGGTTTTTTTCAGATTGCATTTTCCTCAAAACCATTCTGTACAATTTATTTTGTGCAATATTTTTTCAAAGTAAATACTTGATATATAAGTCATATAAAAGTGAAGGTTTGTAGCCAAAACTTAACAAATACCGATTCCTTTTTGCTTATTTTTGTAGCTTATTTTTAGTCTAACAATCTAATAATCTAAAAAAATGGCTAAGTGGCAAGAAAGAGCAGCACTTTTATTTAAAGAAGAAGGATTAAACAATTTAAAGAATGCCAATGTATTGGTCGTAGGACTTGGTGGCGTAGGCTCATTTGCGGCAGAGTTTCTAGCACGTGCCGGCGTGGGCAATATGACTATTGTTGATGGTGACGTAGTAGATATTACCAATGTCAACCGACAATTACCTGCTTTGCATTCTACCGTTGGCCAACCCAAAGTACACATCGTAGGCGATAGGCTAATGGACATCAATCCGGAGTTGAACTTGACGCGATTGGAAGAATTTCTTTCACCTGAAAGAGCTTATGAATTGGTTACACCCAACTTTGATTATGTATTAGATTGTATCGATAGCGTAACGCCTAAACTCAACTTATTGATTGCAGCCAAACGCAAAAAAGTAAAAGTCATCAGCAGTATGGGCGCTGGTGGAAAATATGAAGCGAGTAAAGTTAAAGTTCGCGACATCAGCAAAACAGAATATTGTCCGTTAGCCAAGAACATGCGGAAGCGTTTAAAAGAAGCCAAAATATCCAAAGGTATCAAAGCGGTCTTTTCAACCGAAGTACCCGATGAAACCAGTATAAAACTCACCGATGGCAAGAATTACAAAAAATCGTTTTACGGTACCAACAGTTGGATGCCATGTCTTTTTGGATTGCATGCTGCAGAAACAGTGGTTAAGTATTTACTCAATAAACCAAAATAAACCTCAGTAAAACCTTAGCCTCTTACTATGATACAAACTGTAATCTTCGATATGGATGGTGTAATTGTTGATACCGAACCGGTTCACCATTATGCTTACAATCAGCAATTCAAACAATTGGGCATCGATATTTCCCCCGAAATGTATGCTTCTTTCACAGGCAATTCGACTAAGAATATCTTTGAGCGTTTGAAAGCCGAATTTAACTTAGAACAAGACGTAGAAACTTTGGTGCAAACCAAACGCAACTTATTCAATGACGCTTTCGACAACAAAGAAGACTTGTTTTTGTTAGACGGCGTAGAAGATTTAATCAAAGACCTTTATAATAATGGTATGCAGTTGGTTTTGGCCTCGAGTTCCGCTAAAGTTACCATCAACCGTATTTTCAACCGATTTAATTTAGACCCATATTTTACCCATAAAGTCTCGGGAGAGGATTTTCCTAAGTCGAAACCACATCCGGCAATATTTGAACAAGCAGCCTATTTGGCCCAAACTCCGGTAACCAATTGTATTGTTATTGAAGACAGTACCAATGGCATTTTAGCAGCCAAAGCAGCGGGAATTTATTGTGTAGGCTATGATAGTTTTCATTCTAAAATGCAGGATTATTCTAAAGCGGATAAGGTGATAAAACATTTCAATGAATTGAGTTTTGAATGGATTAAAGACCTCAAAAATCAGTAACTTTAAACCATGAAAAAGCAACTTTTAGTCTTAGTCACTTTATTGATATCCTTTCAAATTTCGGCCCAACAAAAGCCATTTTGGAATGAAATAAAAGCTTTTAAGATACAAGACAGTATCCAACAACCTAAAGACGGCATGTTGCTTTTTATAGGCAGTTCTTCTTTTAGAATGTGGAAGTCACTAAAGGAAGATTTTCACAATGAAACTATCCTCAACCGTGCTTTTGGTGGCGCTACTTTAGAAGATTTGATGTATTGGCAAAACGACGTAGTATTACAATACAAACCCAAAAAGATTTTTATTTATTGCGGCGAAAATGACATTGCCAGCTCAGCGCAAATCACTCCGATAATCGTTTTTGAACGCTTTAAAATGTTACACACTACTTTAAGAAAACAATTTCCTGATACACCCATTGTTTTTGTTTCGATCAAACCTTCTATTCTAAGATGGGCCATGAAAGACAGAATGATAGCAGCCAATACTTTAATCAGTACTTATTTAAAGGAAGATAAAAAAGCGGTTTTTGTCAATATCTGGGACAAAATGTTGGAAAATGGTGAACCCATGAAAGATATTTTTATCGAAGACAATTTGCACATGAATGCCAAGGGATATGCTATTTGGACCAAAGTATTGCAAGCATTGGTAAACGATTAACTTTAAGCGCTATTGGGTAAAGTATGTTTTTCTAAAACACGTTTGCTGTCTTTTTTTACCGCAACATCTTTTCGCATTCCCCAAAAGAAATCTGATGACTTTTTGCGCGCCTCTTCTAAGTTAACAATAGGTAACGGATAGTCGATGCCTGGTGAAAATTGGTGAAAGACTTGTTCGATAGGAGTAAGTTTCCATGGTTCATGCACAAACGGAATTGGAAGTGACGCCAATTCTGGTACCCATTTTTTAATAAATGTCCCAAGTTCATCGTGTTCAATTGCATTCTTCACCGGATTGTAAACCCTAAGCGTATTGACTCCGGTAACACCCGCTTGCATTTGTATTTGAGGGTAATGAATTCCGGGTTCAAAATCAAGAAATTGTTGGGCCAAATGTGGACTACAGTTTTGCCAAGGTTGAAACAAATGATGGGTATAAAATGAAACCACTAAAGCCCTCATCCTAAAATTCAAATAGCCGGTAGTAGTGAGGCATCGCATACAAGCATCTACAATGGGAACGCCGGTTTTGCCTTCAATCCAGGCTTTATGCCAAAACGGATTTACGGTTTGGTTAAGATTTCGATAGCCTTTGTTGACCGCCACAAATTCCATTTCGCATTCCATTTCAAATTTTTGGATAAAATGGGCTTGCCAGCGCAAACGGGAAGCGAAATTGGCAATCTGTCTTTTGTATTTTCCGCTTTGTGCTCTTTGAATTGCCGCTTGATACACTTGACGGATAGAAAGGTTTCCCCAAGCAATATATGGAGAAAGCCTGCTGCAACCTTTTCTGGCGGCTTCAGGTTTAGAAATGTGCCGACTGTAATTGTCTACTCTGTCTAGCAAAAAAGAATTGAGATAACGAAGTCCGGTACTTGTGCCACCTTTTTGGAAAGGCGTGTTTGGATTTGTCTTTAAATTGGGTACAGAAAAATACTTCTCAATTTCTTCCAATTCTCTGTATTTGATAAAACTTCTACCGTCGGCTTCCAATCGAAAAACAGGTTTGGCCATGAACTCATACCAGTCTTCTTTCCAGTTTT
>JBDLVY010000253.1:0-13195 GCA_039804545.1 Bacteroidota bacterium
GGAAACTGGTCTATTTTGATTAAAATGATTTGTCGAGACAACGAACATTTAATGCAATTGCTCAACAAAAAAATCCAACCGATCGATGGTGTTTCGAGAACGGAAACTTTTATTTCTTTAGAACAGCAGATTGAGCGACAGATACAGCTTTAGTGGTCAGTGTTCAGTTAGAAGTGTTCAGTTAGGAGTTTAAAAAAGGAAACTATGCGGAAAGAGATTAAATGGGTTTTGTTTTATGTGGCTTATGTAATTACAATGATAATAGGTGAAAAAATGGCTCCAAGTGGTGTTTGTACGCCGGGACTGGGTTTCTTGCTGTTACTTTTGTTAATTCCTATCAGCGTAATTTTAATGCTGAAAGATTTGTATAAATATTATCGCGAACCAGAGAAATCAAGGTTGTATTGTATTCTTATTCACCCAGTCATTTGGTTGCTTTTTTTTGTTTTTTTAAAGTTAAATGGATAACTCTTTAGCCCCGATTGCAGTGGAAATCAACTTTGTCAAAGTTCAAAACTTTGACAAAGTTATTGGAACGTAAAGCGGGAATTGCCATTCCTGAAACTACCCGAGCCATTAGCTCCTAATAAAAAATCCGCTACTCTCGTAACGGATTTGTTTTTTTAGTCTCTTGAACCAAACACTTGCAGCGCCCAATACAACAGTGAGGCTAAAGCACCAATCGCGGCGACTACATAAGTGCGTGCGGCCCATTGTAAGGCGTCTTCGGCACCAGCGTATTCTTGTTGGCTCAACATATTTTTGTTTTTCAACCAAGCCAAAGCCCGGTTACTAGCATCGTATTCCACTGGAAGTGTAACAAAGGCAAAGGATGTGGCGATTGCCATTAGCACCAAACCGATAACGGCGATGTAAAACCCAAAGCCTAATCCTGAAGCTGCACCCAAGATTAATCCTCCAAAAATCAACCATTGTGATAAAGTAGAAGATACGTTTACAATGGGTACCAACTGCGAACGCAATTGCAACATATTGTAAGCTGTTGCGTGTTGAACCGCGTGACCACATTCGTGTGCGGCAACTGCGGCGGCGGCTGCGTTTCTTTGGTTATAAACACCTTCACTTAAATTCACCGTTTTGTCGGTTGGATTGTAATGGTCGGTCAATTGTCCCGGTGTAGAAATGACTTTGACGTCATAAATGCCGTGGTCATGTAACATTTGGGTGGCGATTTCGGCACCGCTCATGCCGTTTCGCAAGTGCACTTTGGAATATTCTGCAAATTTGCTCTTTAGTTTTGAGCTTACGGCAAAACTGACTAAGGCAATCAAGCCAATTAAAATATAATATCCTAACATGATTTGTAAATTTTAGTTTCTTAAAGCACATCAAATTGCACGCCAAAGGATTAAAAATGACAGCTTGTCACTTACAACAAAGTAATTCCAAACACGAAGCGATTGTTGCCCGATTCACCAATGTTGTTTAAAACACTTCCAAATTCGGAATCATATCTTCCGCGGGTCAGGGCCAATTCATAACCGGCATTAACTTTCACTTGGAAACTCGATTTTTTAAACAAATACATCGAAACCGATGGTCCGAAATACAACATTTGGTTGGTAAAATTAACGTGACCACTATTGTTATTAGGCTCCAAATCGTTTAAATCGATGGTGTTGCTTTTAGAATAGATATCGTATTGACTGCCTAAATACGCTAAGGAAAGTCCGGTGGTAAGGGCAAAATTTTCTTGGCTCACCACATTATAATGCACTCTGATTCTGGTATTGAAACCTTGGTATTTCATTTCGTTAGCGCCTTTTTCAGGTTTGGCGTATAAAATTCCGAACTCGATATCGCCGGAGTATTTTGGCCCGAAATAATTAAACCCAAAAGTCAATTCAGGCACAAAGCTGTCTAACTCCGGTAAGTTGGCATTGTTGAGTTTTTTGTTGAGATTGGTATTGTCGTTAACGTTACCGATGAACCCGAAATAAACGTCGATTTTGAATTTTTTGGTCGCGGTTGAATCGGTTGCTTTGTCTTGGCTGTAACCAATAAAAGCCGTAAGCAAGAGCAGAGAAAGAATTTTGTATTTCATGAGGATTGATTTAATGTTTGAATCAAAAATAAACAGAGAAAATCAGTACTGATTACGGTTTAACTTTTTATTTGCAAATGGTGATGAACGCAATCAATTCGGCGCCTTCGTAATAGGTAAACGAAACGGAGATGATGTCATAACCAGCATTGGCTTTTTCATTTAAAAATGCTTCTACCTTCGCGGTTAGTTTTTCTTTCATGCTACTAAAGCCTGCTTTTTCTACAATAGTGTGGATTTCATGTCTCTTCATAACTAATGGTTTTTCTCCATTAGTCGAAAGGGTTTCGAATTGGTTACAAAACCTTTTTAGGCCTGAAATTTATTTGGTTAAAGTGGCCTCTTTCCATTCAAAAGCTTCAATGATTTCTGCATATACACATTTCCCGTTAACAATATTTAAGCCTTTGGCCAAAGAAGGTTCTTTTTCACAAGCGGCTTCCCAACCCAAATTAGCTAACAACAAGACATAAGGCAAGGTAACATTTGTGAGTGCCATTGTTGAAGTATAAGGAACTGCTCCGGGCATATTGGCCACACAATAATGAATCACATCATCGATGATATAAGTTGGATTTTCATGGGTTGTGGGTACTGTTGTTTCAAAACAACCACCTTGGTCTACAGCCACATCAACGATAACCGTTCCCGGACGCATTTCTTTTAGCATTTCTCGGGTGATTAGTTTAGGTGCTTTCGAGCCTTTAATCAAGACACCACCTATAATAAGATCATGGTCTTTAATATGTTTTCGGATGTTATATTCGCTTGAAAACTCGGTTACCACATGAGGTGGCATGACATCATTAACATAACGAAGTCGCTTCATATTAGTATCTAAAATAGTAACATGTGCGCCCAAACCTGCGGCCATTTTAGCTGCTTGTACCCCAACTACACCAGCACCCAAAACCAAAACTCTTCCAGGTGGTACACCTGGCACACCGCCCAACAAAACACCTCTGCCTTTGATCGGTTTCTCTAAATATTTTGCCCCTTGCTGAATGGCCATTCTGCCGGCCACTTCCGACATTGGCGTAAGCAATGGCAAACTACCATCACTATCCTCAACGGTTTCATAGGCAATGCAAACGGCCTCGCTTTTGAGCATGGCAAAAGTGAGGGCTTCGCTCGAAGCAAAATGAAAGTAGGTAAATAAAACTTGGTTGGGTTTAATTAAGGGATACTCTTCTTCGACCGGTTCTTTTACTTTGACAATCATATCGCTCAACAAATAGACTTCCTCTATTGTTTTAAGGATGATGCCACCAACACTTTCGTAGTCTTCATCAAAAAAACCACTGCCTTCTCCGGCTGTTGATTGGATAAATACAATGTGCTTGTTTTTAGTCAATTCGAAAACACCTGCCGGTGTCATGCCCACTCGACTTTCATTGTTTTTAATTTCTTTGGGGATTCCTATTTTCATGAGTTTGGTGGTTTAGTACTCAAAAATCGGAAATATAAAGACGTAAATCAAATTTAATTAGGGGTATGTGCTAATTTTTGTCAAATAATTATAATTAATTACGATTTTTTATGGGGTTGATTGTCTAATTAAGCTAATTTAAAGAATAAATTAAGTAAAAAAATAGGGGTTGATTAAAAATTACAAAAAAACCTCATAAACAAATCGCTTATGAGGTTTGGTGTTGTCATTTATTTTCTATCCAACCAAGTTAATCACTTTCCCTGGAACGATTATGACTTTGTTTGGTGTTCTTCCTTCTAATTGTTTAATGGTGCGTTCATCCGCCATAACAATTTCCTGTATTTGCGGGATGGTTAAATCCAAAGGCAATTTGATGGTGAAACGCATTTTTCCGTTGAAGGAAACCGGATATTCTTTTTCAGATTCTACCAAGTATTTTTCGTTCACCAATGGAAAATCGACTGTTGAGATAGAGCCTTCGTGTCCTAATTGTGCCCAAAGTTCCTCAGCAATATGCGGTGCATAAGGCGAAATTACAACCGCTAACGGTTCTAAAATCGCTCTGTGGTTGCATTTCATTTGTGCCAATTCATTCACGCAAATCATAAACTGCGACACCGAAGTATTGAACGAGAAGTTCTCGATATCCTCAGTCACTTTTTTGATGGTTTTGTGGAGTGCTTTGTACATTTCTGCCGTTGGTTCGTCGTTAGTCACAATCAAACCATTGTCGTCAAAATACAAACGCCATAGTTTTTTTAAGAAACCCGAAACTCCAGTAATACCCGCAGTATTCCATGGCTTGGCTTGTTCTAACGGACCTAAGAACATTTCATACAAACGCAAAGTATCGGCGCCGTAATCGTTGCAAATGTCATCGGGGTTTACGACGTTGTATTTGGATTTAGACATTTTTTCGACTTCGCGAATGGTTACTATGTCATCAGTTTTAATAACTTCTTTTCCATCAAAATATGAAGCATTTAACAATCGTTTGTATCTTTCATCTTTAGTAAGATTTGTTAAATCAATTTCATTTTTTAAATTGACATAACTAACATCTATTGGTGATTTAAAACAAACGAAATTCCTTTCTAAACCCTCAAGTCTTTTGTTGAAACTTTCAAATAAAGATAATCTTTCATCTAAAAATTGAAATAAATTTTCAGGCAAAATATCTATTAAACCTCCATTAATGAAGTTCTTATAGGTATCTAAATTTATCAAAACTTGTTCAGGAACATTTTCATCACCCAATTTAGCTTGTAAAATAAAAACAAAGGCACTTTCCCCCAAAATCATTCCCTGATTAATCAGCTTCTTAAAGGGTTCTTCTGTTGGTGCGTAACCTTTGTCTTTTAAAAATTTGTTCCAAAAACGTGAGTACAACAAATGGCCGGTGGCATGTTCGCTTCCGCCTATGTATAAATCTACGTTTTCCCAATATTTTATAGCGTCGGCTGAAGCAAATTCGGCGTCGTTGTGCGCATCCATATAACGCATCCAGTACCACGAACTTCCTGCCCAACCCGGCATGGTGTTGAGTTCTAAAGGAAAAATGGTCTTGTTGTCTATCAACTGAACACTAACCACTGAAGACTGAACACTATCCCATGCCCAATTCGTGGCATTTCCTAAAGGCGGTTGGCCGTCTTCTGTGGGTAAATATTTTTCTACTTCCGGTAAAACGATTGGCAAATATTTGGCATCAATCATTTGTGGTAAACCGTTCACATAATACACCGGGAATGGCTCGCCCCAATAGCGTTGGCGGGAGAAAACTGCGTCGCGCAAACGGTAATTGGTTTTGCCTTTTCCTTGTTGGATTTTCTCGAGTTCTTCGATGATTTTTTTAGTACCGTCTTTGTAACCTAAGCCATTTAGGAAATCAGAATTCACTAATTCGAAACCTGATTTTTCACCATAAGCCGCTTCGGATATGTCTTGGTTGAAAATATTTTTGATTTCGGGCATGCCATTTTGGCCTTTGAAGAAATTGGCAAACGCATAATCTCTTTCGTCGCCACACGGCACGGCCATTACGGCTCCAGTTCCGTAACCAGCTAACACATAATCGCCTATCCAAACCGGAATCGGTTCTTTGGTGAATGGATGTTCGGCAAAAGCACCAGTGAAAACACCGGATATGGTTTTAACATCGGCCATTCTTTCTCTTTCGGAACGTTTGGCAGTGGCTTCAACATAAGCTTCCACGGCTGCTTTTTGTTCGGCTGTGGTGATTAGCGAAACCAATTCGTGTTCCGGTGCTAAGGTCATGAAGGTTACTCCGAAAATGGTATCGGGTCTGGTCGTGAAGACTTCAATGAAGGGTTCCGAGTTTGAGTCCACAGCCTTGAACTTTGAACCTTGAACCTTGAACCTTACCGAAGCTCCAACCGATTTCCCTATCCAATTGCGTTGTGATTCTTTAATCGATTCGCTCCAATCAATGGTATCTAAACCTTGTAATAATCTTTCGGCGTAGGCAGAAATTCGCATGGACCATTGCGTCATTTTTTTGCGGATGACCGGATGACCACCGCGTTCGGAAACACCGTTTACGATTTCGTCATTGGCTAATACGGTTCCGAGTGCCGGACACCAATTGACCTCCGTTTCGGCCAAATAAGTTAGTCGGTATTGTAAAAGTATTTTTTGTTGCTCGTCAGAAGAAAATGCATTCCATTCTGCTGCGGTAAATGGCGTGATGTTGTCATCGCAAACCGCATTTACAGTCGCGTTTCCTGCTGCCGAAAATAGGGTGGTTAAAGTCGAAATGTCTTCGGCTTTGTTGGTATCGTTGTTGTACCACGAATTGAATAATTGGATAAAAATCCACTGCGTGTGTTTGTAATAATCGGCGTTTGAAGTGCGCACTTCTCTACTCCAATCGAAAGAAAAACCGATTTTGTCCAATTGCTCACGGTAACGCGTAATGTTTTCACGAGTCGTTTTTTCCGGATGTTGACCGGTTTGGATAGCGTATTGCTCGGCCGGCAATCCGAAGGAATCGTAACCTTGCGGATGCAACACATTAAAACCTTTATGGCGTTTGAAACGCGCCACGATATCGGAAGCGATGTAACCAAGAGGATGCCCAACGTGTAAGCCTGCTCCGGATGGATAAGGAAACATGTCGAGTACGTAATACTTTGGTTTTTCAGAATTGTTAGTGGCGGCGAAAGTTTGGTTTTGTGCCCAATACTGTTGCCATTTGGCTTCGATTTTTTCGTGGTGGTACTTCATTCGTCTTTTATATTGTTTTTTATCGGTCTCATGCAGTCGCTCTTGCGAGCTCGTGTCATTCTTATAAAGGTTTTAAGGCACTGAGGCGCTAAGGTTATTGCGTTTACTTTTTAGCCCCGATTGTAGCAAGTATCCTTTTTTAAATAAGGCGTCTCGACTGCGCTCGACGTGACAAAAAAGATACTGCGAAAAGCGGGAATACGGATGGCTGAAACTGCCCGAACCATTCGCTTCCCAAACTAATTTTGGAACAAGCCTAAAAAATTTTAAGCGACAAATTTACGTTTATTATAATAAAGTTAAAAGTTTGTACGTTATAAAGGAGAAAAACAATTTTCTTTATTATTTTTACCCCATAAAATACAGTCTATGTCATCATCATTTGAAAAGTTTCAGAAGCGCAGAGTGATTACCTCCTATTTTTCGGTAGTGTTGAGTATCTTTTTGGTGTTGTTTTTATTGGGCACTTTAGGTCTTTTTGTAATCAATTCCAAGCGATTATCGGATAATTTCAAGGAAGAAATTGCAATGACAGTTTTCTTTAAAAATGAAGCCAATGATTCGGTGATGAAAGCCTTTACCGAAGAAATGAAGACTGCCAAATTTGCCAAATCTTTTGAATATGTTTCCAAAGAAAAAGCGGCACAACAACACAAAGAAGTAATTGGTGAGGATTTTATGCAGTTTTTGGGTGTGAATCCGTTACAGAATTCGTTTGACATTCACTTGAAAGCCGATTTTGTAACCAATCCTGAAATTGCTAAAATTGAAAACCGTTTGCGCAAAAACGAAATGGTGGCAGATATTGTTTACGACAAGCAATTGGTGACTTTGGTGAACGATAATGTGAAAAATATCAGCATGTGGATTTTGATTATCACCAGTGTTTTTGCAATTGTTTCGGTGTTGTTGATTAACAGTTCACTGCGACTGTCGATTTACGCCAACCGCTTTATCATCAAAACGATGCAAATGGTGGGCGCCACTAAATCCTTCATCAGAAAACCATTCATCAAAACCAATGTAATTCTTGGCTTTATTGGAGCCGTACTTGCTATTTTGGCCTTGATTGGTTTGTTAATTTACATTCAAACTACTTATCCTAATTTGGGCATTATGGAAGACCAATTGGCCATTAGCATCGTGTTATTGGGTGTTTTAGTGACCGGAATCGTAATTACTTGGATTAGTACCTTTTTTGCGACCCAACGCTTTTTGAATTTGAGAACTGATGATTTGTATTAGTATTAAGATTTGAGTATTAAGCATTAAGACTTTAGAAATATTATATGAAAAACAACGAGCAAAAACCTGATTTTCTTTTTGAAAAAGCAAATTACAAACTATTATTAATCGGTATCGCCGTGATTGCTCTTGGATTTATACTGATGAGTGGCGGCGGAAGTGATGACCCAAAAGTGTGGAACGATGAAGTGTTCAATTTTCAAAGAATTCGTTTGGCACCAACAGTAATTTTGATAGGTTTCGGGATTACGATTTATTCCATTTTCAAAAAAAATAAAGCCGCATAATGGATTATTTTCAGGCTGTTGTTTTAGCAATAATTGAAGGAATCACCGAATTTTTACCGGTTTCTTCTACTGGCCATATGATTATTGCTTCGTCATTTTTTGGCATTGCCCATGATGATTTTACCAAACTCTTTACGGTTGTTATTCAGCTTGGCGCGATACTTTCGGTAGTAGTTTTGTATTTCAAAAGGTTTTTCCAAACGCTTGACTTTTATTTTAAATTATTGGTTGCTTTTATTCCGGCAGTCGTTTTTGGATTGCTTTTCAGCAAAAAGATTGATGCTTTGTTGGAAAATCCAATAACCGTAGCCGTTTCCTTAGTGCTGGGCGGAATCATTTTGTTAAAAGTTGACGATTGGTTTGCTCCGAAAGAAGAATTGCAAAGCTCAGAAAAAATCGGTTATTTGACCGCTTTTAAGATTGGTTTGTTCCAATGTTTGGCTATGATTCCGGGAGTTTCTCGAAGTGGTGCGAGTATTATTGGCGGAATGTCACAAAAATTATCACGGACTACAGCTGCAGAATTTTCGTTTTTTTTGGCCGTGCCCACAATGCTTGGAGCCACCGTTAAAAAATGTTATGATTACTATAAAGACGGTTATGTCTTGTCTGAAGAGCAAGTGAACTTATTGATTTTAGGGAATATCGTTGGATTCATCGTAGCCATGTTGGCCATAAAATCATTTATCGGTTATTTATCAAAACACGGTTTTAAATGGTTTGGTTATTACCGAATTGCGGCCGGCTTAGCCATCTTACTCATTCATTTCTTTGTAATGAAATTAACGACTATTTAATGACTGCCGAAGATTTTTTAGAAGGTCAAATTCTATTGATTGACAAACCTTTGACTTGGTCTTCGTTTCAAGCGGTGAATAAATTGAAGTACATTCTGAAAAGAAAATACAATCTTCCGAAAAAATTCAAAATTGGCCATGCCGGAACTTTAGATCCATTAGCCACCGGCTTACTGATTGTTTGCACTGGAAAGTTCACCAAAAAAATTACCGAAATTCAGGGTCAAGCCAAAGAATACACCGGAACGATTACCGTTGGCGCCACTACGCCTTCTTACGATATGGAAACGGAAGTAAATGCTACTTTTTCAATCGAACATATTACAGCTGAATTAATCCAGCAGACCATTCCGCAATTTTTAGGCGAAATCGACCAAAAGCCACCCGTTTTTTCGGCCATCAAAAAAGAAGGTATCCGATTGTACGAACATGCTCGTGCCGGTGAAGAAGTAGAAATTCAAGCCCGAAAAACAACCATACACGAGTTTGAAATTACGAGAATCGCTTTACCGGAAATTGATTTCAGAGTGGTTTGTAGCAAAGGCACTTATATACGTTCGCTTGCATTCGACTTTGGAAAAGCACTGAATTCTGGCGGTTATTTATCGGTTTTACGCCGAACAAAAATTGGCAACTATGAAGTGACCAATGGCATTACTCCTCTAGATTTTGAACAAAAAATTAATGCTGATGAAGTCTAAATTCATCCTTTTGTTTTTATGGGTATTTCAATTGGGTTTTGCCCAAGAGGAAGAAGTAAAGACAAGAAAATATATTGAAGATCCGAAACCCATTTACAAAAAATTTGAACTTTCAACGCCGTTAAGAGTGAATCAATATGCCGGAGAGATTAATCCCTACACTGGCGAAAAAGAACCTTGGTTTCTGGCAGATGGCATCAGCATGAGAGCCGGAATTGGAGCGCACTTAGACAAATGGATTGGCATTGGGATGAACATTGGATTCGACTGGAAAGCCAACCGCTGTTTGGTAGTCGCTCCGGTATTTGGAACGTTTCGCCTAAGTCCGAGAATTTCTGAGAACGTGCGCATTACTTCAGAACTAGGCTATGGCAGAGCTTTATCGCTTAGTGGCGACAAATTATCGGGTAATTTTAAAAAAATAAGTTTGGGCATTGAAGACGAAGAAAGCGGAATTGGATTGTATATGGAACTGTGCCAATATGGTTTTTCCAAAATCACACCCGAAAGAATTGGAAGCTTTTCAGTTGGTTTAAACTACATTATATTCTAATTCAGCCTTAACCAGCAACGCCATAATTTCCTCTTGTGTTGACAAACCTTTGTCGTGTAAATACCACAGTTGTAAATTGGTCTTAGCGGTTTCATCAACTACTCCGTGTAAGGCTTTGTAATCAAGAATAAATTGTTTGGCACCATTTGGTCTTG
Source organism: Bacteroidota bacterium (assembly GCA_039804545.1). Lineage (GTDB taxonomy): Bacteria > Bacteroidota > Bacteroidia > Flavobacteriales > Flavobacteriaceae > Flavobacterium. The sequence continues at coordinate 10,482 of JBDLVY010000253.1, forward strand.
GCCCAAAATCGCTTAAAATTTCCAAAGTATTTTTGTCTACAATAATCAACTTCGGAATGCTTCTGGAACCATTCGTTAGAAATAAATTCATCAAATCATCATTCTCATCGCGGAAAGCAATTTTCAAATCTATATTTGGCGAAAGCGCAGCCATTTTGTAAAAGATTGGAACCAACTGAGCCGCATCGCCACACCAACCTTCGGAAATTACTAACCAAAGGTATTCCCGCTTCAATTGCTTTAATTGTTTGGCAAACTCTTCCGTAATTTTAATGGTTTTCTCTAAACGATTCATGCGGGTTTCATTCAACTCAGAATAATGTGTCAAGGCTTCAGATTGTTCGTTTCCGGTGGACTTTCCTTCTTTTAAAAGAGCAGAAACTAAAGTTCTATATTCAGTATAAGAATGACTTTGGGCTAAACTTTTTTGGATAATGGCCTTCATAAAATTTGAATTTAATACCACAAAGCTACAAAACCAAAGAGGATAAAAAAGTGATATATGTTACCAAACAATATTTTTAACGAATACGATACAAAAAGAGAATATGTTTATATTTGCAACCATTAAACAACAATACTAATAACTCGAGCACACGCGAAAGCTTGACTCCTAACTAAACAAATAAAACTGGAATGAAATACAAAAGGATTCTTCTAAAACTAAGTGGTGAAGCGCTGATGGGTGATCAACAATACGGAATCGACCCAAAACGTCTAAGCGAATATGCAGATGAAATCAAAGAGATTCACGACAAAGGAGTTGAAATCGCTATTGTAATTGGCGGTGGAAATATTTTTAGAGGAGTAGCCGGTGCCAGTAATGGGATGGACAGAGTACAGGGCGATTATATGGGCATGTTGGCCACCGTAATTAACGGTATGGCTTTACAAGGTGCTTTGGAAGACAAAGGCATGCTAACCCGATTGCAAACTGCCTTAAAAATTGAAGCGATTGCCGAACCTTATATCAAAAGAAGAGCCGTTCGTCACTTGGAGAAAGGTAGAATTGTAATCTTCGGAGCCGGAACCGGAAATCCTTATTTCACCACAGATACCGCAGCGGTATTGCGCGGTGTTGAAGTTCATGCTGACGTGATTTTAAAAGGCACGCGAGTAGACGGTGTTTATGACTCTGATCCGGAAAAAAATGCCAATGCCGTTAAATTTGACAGCATTTCATTTGAAGAAGTACTCAAAAAAGGCCTAAATGTTATGGATACTACCGCTTTCACTTTAAGTCAGGAAAATGCTTTACCGATTGTGGTATTCGACATGAACAAAAAAGGAAACTTATTAAAAATTTGCGAAGGCGAAAATATAGGAACCGTAGTTAAAATATAAAAGACTATCAGATTATTGGATTGTTAGACTCTAAAAATCCAATTATCCAAAAATCTAGAAATCTAAAAGAAAAATGGAAGAAATTGAATTTATTTTAGACAGCACAAAAGAGTCCATGAACGGCTCTATTGCGCATTTAGAAAAAGAATTTTTAAACATCCGTGCCGGAAAAGCCACGCCACAAATGTTGGGTGGTGTTTTTGTAGATTATTATGGCTCACAAACGCCTTTATCTCAAGTAGCCAACATCAATGTGCCCGATGCGAGAACTATAACTGTTACGCCTTGGGAAAAAAGCATGTTGCATCCAATTGAAAAAGCGATTATGATTGCCAATCTTGGATTTAACCCGATGAACAATGGTGATAATATCATCATTAGTGTGCCGGCATTGACCGAAGAAAGACGTCGCGACTTGGTAAAACAAGCCAAAGCGGAAGCCGAAGATGCCAAAATCGGTATCAGAAATGCCCGAAAAGATGCCAATACTGACATCAAAAAATTAGAGAAAGACGGAGCTTCGGAAGACATCTGTAAAACAGCAGAAGATGATGTTCAAAAACTAACTGATGCTTTTATCAAAAAAATAGACGAACATTTGGTTGTTAAAGAAGCCGAGATTATGAAAGTGTAACTTTTGTTAATTCAATATTAAAATCCGTCTCGTACGGATTTTTTTATCCCTATTTTTGTAGGCGATTTGTGCCAATATCATTTCCAATGAAGCAACTGATACTTTTATTTTTCTTTTACACCCTGTCGCTTCAGGCTCAATTTCAAGTCAATGGCATTGTCAAAGATGCCCAAACCAAAACAGCCTTACCGTTTGCAACGGTGACCAGCGAAACCGGCACAGCTACTATTACAGATGTTGATGGTAAATTCCATTTGCTTTTGCCCACATCGCCAGAAAGTTTGACCATTTCTTATGTAGGCTATACTTCCAAAACCATTTCTCTTTTTGAACAAAAACCCTTTTTTACCATTTGGCTTTCGCCCAAAACGGCCGAATTGAAAGAAGTGATTATATCCAATGAAAATCCGGCTTTGGGGATTATGGCTAAAGTCATCCAAAACAAATTCACCAATAATCCTCAAAAAAAGCTAAACACATTTCAGTATAAAACCTACAACAGACTATTGGTAACGGCAAATCCTGATTCGATTTCGGGCAAAATTGACACCGTTTTTGTGCACAATCAAACCAAAGATAAGATTACCCTAATTGACTCCTCTGATTACAAGTTTAAAAAGATTATCAACAAGCAGCATTTGTTCTTAACCGAAAAAGTTTCTTTATTCGAGTTCGAAAAACCCATACTCAAAGAAACCATTATCGGGACAAAAATGGCCGGTTTTAAAGAGCCTAT
>JBDLVY010000254.1:0-3494 GCA_039804545.1 Bacteroidota bacterium
TTCGGTTTTGGAGTCCGCGAATAACGCCATTGGTTATATATTCGTTCCAAGGAATTCCGTGATCTCTCAATAATTCGGCGACTGCCAAATCCCTTTCAAAAGTTCGTTTGATTCCGGTTTCTTGGTGAGAATAGATTCCCCTTATGGGAATTAAATTGATTAGTTTTTGGAAAACCGCCATCGCTTCTTCTTCAACAATCAAAATTTGGGTATGATAGGGAAGCAATTCTTTTTGGAGTTCTTCCAGCGATTGTTTGATAAAATCAAAATGTCTTTGGCTGTAATGGATATCATCAACCAAAGATGGCTCTAAGATATATAGCAACAACACTTTCCCCGAAGACTGTAAAGCTTGGTACAGCGCTTCGTTGTCGTGTAATCGTAAATCTCTTTTAAACCATACAATATTCATTAGCCGACGGCTTGTTTATAAACAGTTAGACATTTATCTCGGGCTTGTTTATGTTCTACAATTGGTTGCGGATAGTCTAATGAGTTTAACTCCGGTATCCATTTTTTAATATAGGCTAAGTCTTTGTCAAACTTTTTAATTTGCTCTGTTGGGTTAAATATCCTGAAGTAAGGCGCAGCATCAACACCGCTTCCGGCAGCCCATTGCCAATTGCCGACATTACTGGCTTGTTCGTAATCTAATAGTTTTTGGGCAAAATAAGTTTCACCCCAACGCCAATCAATTAATAGATGTTTGCATAAAAAACCAGCTACGATCATTCGCACTCGGTTGTGCATGTGCCCAGTGGTATTTAATTCTCGCATGCCCGCATCTACAAACGGATAGCCGGTTTTACCTTCGCACCATTGTTGGAATAGTATTTCGTTATTTTCCCATTGAATTGCGTCGTATTTGGCCTTAAAACTTTGGTTTACAGTATGGGGAAAATGCCAAAGGATTTGCATAAAAAACTCACGCCAAATAAGTTCTTTGAGAAAAGTTTCGTTTTTACTTTCTATAGCTTTAGCCACCATTTTACGAATAGAAACTGCTCCAAACCGAAGATAGATTCCCAAATAAGAAGTTTTATTCATGGCCGGGAAATTTCGGGTGGCTTCGTAATTGTCAATGAGTGTATTGGATATATCATATGGACTAACTTTAATTGTTGATTCCACAAACCCAATGTCTTTTAGACTTAAAAAAGGATAGGAGTGAAGTGCTATTTTTTCTAAATAATCTTCTGAATTGTAATGAACTAACGGTATCTTCTTAAAGTTTTCTTTCCACTTGTTTGAATACGGTGTGTAAACCACATAAGGCGTTCCGTCATCTTTGACTACTTCGCTTTTTTCAAAAACAACTTGGTCTTTGCTGGTTTTAAATTCGATGTTGTACTCTTTGAAAAGATGGTACAATTCTAAATCGCGTTTGCGTGCGTAGGGTTCGTAATCATGGTTGGTATATACCGTTTTGATTTCGTTTTCACTCAGTAATTTATTGTACACTTCAAATGGGTCACCATAAAAAACAGCTAATGATTGTCCGAGTTTATTGAGTTGACTTTGAATATTCGTTAATTGTTGGTGGATGAAAGTTACCCGCGCATCATCTTGCGGTAACTGCGTAAGAATATTTTCATCAAAAATAAAAATAGGCAATACTTGTTCACCACTTTGGAGTGCATGAAAAAGACCGGTATTGTCTTCTAATCTTAAATCGCGTCTAAACCAAAAGATGTTCATAGTATAAATTTAGGCATTCACCAATAAAGTCGACATTCCGCCATCTACATGGAATATTTGTCCCGAAATCCAACTGCTTTTGTCACCTAATAGAAAACCGGCCATTTGTGCCATGTCTTCTGAAGTACCCACGCGTTTCAATGGGTGACGTTGTGCTGATTTTTCTCTTTTTTCGTCGTTGCTTAAAAACTTTTCGGCCAATGGCGTATCGGTTAAAGAAGGCGCAATGACATTGACTCTTATTTTGGGTGCATATTCGGCTGCCAAAGCTTTGGCAAAACCTTCAATAGCACCTTTGGCTGCAGCCACGCTAGTATGAAAAGGCATTCCCATACTTGCGGCTACTGAGCTGAATAAAACAATACTCGATTGTTCCGCGGCAGTTAAATTTGGCAAAACCGATTGTATAACCTTTACTAAACTGATAAAATTGATTTGCAAATCACTTTCAAAAGCATCCGGTTTTAAACCGCGAAAAGGACGAAGGTTAATACTTCCCGGACAATATACTAAGCCATGGATTACTTCGGGCAATTTTGTGGTATCTAAAGTGTCAGTAGTGGCGTCAAAAGGAATATGAGTTACATTCATATCCGAAATGGATTCCTTTGTTCTTGAGGCAATGAATACTTTGTTTTCGTATTGCAATTCTTTGGCAATGGCCAAACCAATACCGTAAGAACCACCAATTAATAAGATGTTTTTCATATTATTCTGCTTTAAATTCTCCGAAGAGTTCAATTAATTTCTGTTTGCGATAATCAAATATCTCTTTGAGCTTGGGTTTCACTAAAAAAGGATGAACCATTTGCCCAATAATGCCCATTGGTACTTTATAATCAACAATGTCTTCCATTTCTACACCACCCGGAATTTCTTTGAGGAAATGTTTATGGTGCCAAAGCGCATAAGGACCAAAACGTTGTTCATCCACAAAATACTTTTGGTCAGTTACATGCGTGATTTCGGTAACCCATTTCATTGGAATTCCCATAACAGGAGTTACTATGTATTGAATGATTTGTCCAGCAAACATAGGGCGATCATCTCCTGAAAGTGTTTTAAAACCCATATAATCGGGCGTTATGGTTTTGAGGTTTTTTGGGTCAGAAAAAAACGCCCAAGCTTGTTCAATTGTGATTGGTAGATTTTGCTTGGTGTGTAAAGTATATATCTTCATTTGAAATTTTATTGTAAAAGTACAACTTTGTTTAACACATATCCAAAAAGATTAAACAATAATATCTTCATTTAAGTTTAAATTAACATTTGAAAGCCTAACAATTTGTAATTTTGAACAAACTAAAATCAACATTATGAGAAAAATTATTTTTGTATTGGCTATGATTATTGCCAATTTTACGATTGAAGCTCAAGTAAAAACACCTGCGCCGAGTCCGAAATCAACTTTAAATCAAGTAGTTGGATTGACTGATGTAACCATTGAATACTCACGTCCTAGTGCAAAAGGCAGACCTGTTTTTGGTGATTTAGTGCCTTTTGGAAAATTGTGGAGAACAGGTGCCAATCAGAATTCGATGATTACATTTAGTGAAGATGTTGTCATTAAAGGAACAACTTTAAAAAAAGGAAAATATGCCATTTTTACCACGCCTAAAGCAGACATGTGGGAAATCATTTTCTATTCAGATACTGACAATTGGGGAACACCAGAAAACTGGGATGAAAATAAAGTAGCTTACAAAACAAACGTTGACCCAATCATTTTGGGAAATAATGTAGAGACTTTTACAATAAAATTTCAAATGAAGATATATACTTTACACACCAAGCAA
>JBDLVY010000255.1:0-3962 GCA_039804545.1 Bacteroidota bacterium
TGTTAGCTGTAGTATATTTATGCTTTTGAGTAAATTACCATTAAAATTGGCAAAACTACTGCAATCCAAATCCAAAAAACTCTCGCTGCTTTCGTGTGTTTATTTATTACTTTTTGAATACTTTGTTTGTCAACTTTGTCATTAATAAAAAGTATTACATCAAAATTTGCCCAATAAGTTCCTGCAATAAAATCACCGGGCTTTAAGACTTCTTTATTTTCTTTTTTTACTAAGTCATAATATTCACCATATGCTGAGAATAAGACAACAATATTGAGCAACAAAACTGCAAAATATACAATCCAAATAATTGTCATTATTTCTTCATATGATTTCATAGAAAAATATCTTAAAAAGCAGATTCTTTAATATATTGCCGCTAACATCTCAATAAATATGATAAAATCCACTTTATCTTCTTTTACCAATTCATTATATCCAAACTTACAAAATTCCCTACCACCAACCAATCCCCATCAATAGGGATTTTTATTCAAGTTATTAACATAATTTTCTTATAAAAACCCATTTTAACGCCAATATTTATAAACCTACTAAGATATCGGTTATGGTAAAGTTATTCATGACACTTTTAAAAACTACTACTCCCAATCAAAGTCCTATTAAAGCCCAATCAAAGTGCAGTAAATGTTTAGTAGTCTTTTCTCTGTGAATCTCCGTACTTCTTTGCGAATCTCTGTGTAACATCCTCTAAATTAATTTTCCCTTAAAACAAAAACCAACCGTTTGTCAAACCATAAAAAGCAGTACATTAGCACTACAAACCTAAGGACATGAAACACATTCTAATAGTAGAGGACGAAGTTGGCATAGTGCAGTTCCTCAAACAAGGCTTAGAAGAAGAAGGCTACCAAGTATCGGCGGCCAACAACGGCAAAGCAGGATTAGAGCTTTTTCAAAACACCAAGTTTGATTTGGTTTTACTAGATTGGATGTTGCCCAAAATGACCGGTCTTGAAATCTGCAAAGCCATCAGAGTGCAAAATACCAAAGTACCCGTTATATTCCTTACCGCCAAAGATACTGTGCAAGAAACCGTTGAAGGTCTCAAAGCTGGTGCCAATGATTATATCAAGAAACCCTTCAGTTTTGACGAATTGGTAGAGCGCATTAAAGTACAACTCAGAGACAAAATAGAAAATGATATACTAACCCTCGGTCCGGTTGAAATTAACCTGCAAAAACACCAGGTTACCGTTGATAAAAAAGAAGTCTCTCTCACCCAAAAGGAGTTTGATTTGCTACTTTATTTGGTTAAAAACAAAGGAACGGTTTGCTCTAGAGCGCAAATCATTCAGGATGTATGGGACATTCATTTTGAGTACGATACCGGCGTAATTGATGTATTCATGAACGCTATTCGCAAAAAACTCAACCTAAAAGTAGAAGAAGATTATATCAAAACCATTCGTGGCGTAGGCTATATTGCTAATGATGAATTATAAAATGCAACAGCTTTCCTTTAAAAACAGAATCGCATCCAATTATATTATCACCACCGCATTGCTTATTTTTGTGGTGTTCTTTGTGATTTATTCTATCGTTAGATTCAGTGTCTACATTAGGGTTAACAACGAAATCCAAACTGAAGTCGCCGAGCACTTAAAAGAAATCGAAGTCATAGAAAACTGTGTACTGCTAATTGAAGAAGAAGAATGGAAAACCAGTCAGTTCAATAAAGTAGAAGTCAGTCCGGCTTTCATTCAGTTTGTAGACGAATTAGGGGCAATGGTAGAAAAGTCGCCCAACCTTAAGCAAAAACAACTGACCTACAAAGCCAATGCACCGGTAAACGTATTGTTTGACACCAAGCTAGAGAATATTTCGGTCCGTCAAATTCAAGTCCCACTTTATCAAGGTACTAAAATCATTGGTTTTCTTATTGTAGCCATGTCTTTGGAAGATTCGGCTATGGTATTGAACAACTTGTTTATCATACTATTAGTAGCGTATCCTATCATCTTAATTGTATTATTCCTCATCGCCAGATTCATCGCTGGTAGAAGCATTAAGCCAATAAGTGCCATCATAGAAACGTCGAATATCATCACCAAAGACAACTTAAAATCGAGAATTCCGTTGCCTCAAAACCGCGATGAATTGTTTATCCTGTCCCAAACCATCAATAACTTACTCGATAGGGTAGAAAATGCCATCGAACGGGAAAAACAATTCACTTCTGATGCTTCACATGAACTCAGAACACCATTGGCTGTAATTAAAGGAACTTTGGAAGTGTTAGTCCGCAAACCCCGTAATCCTGAGGAGTATAAGGAAAAGATTGATTTTTGCGTAAGCGAAGTCAACAGGCTAAATCATTTGGTAGATGAGTTGCTATTGTTAGCGCGTTTTGAAAATCAAAAACAGACATTAAAGATTGAAAAGGTTTCGTTGAATGCTATTTTTCTCGATGTCATTTCAAGAAACACCTCCATCATCGGGGAAAAGAAACTCAAATGCATCGCCCGTTTTGACAAAGATTACCACGTCAATACTGATGCATATTTGCTTAGTATTATTGTCAATAACATATTGACCAATGCGGTGAAGTATTCCAAGCCGAATGACACCATTAATTTTGACATCATAGAAACGGAGAACGAATTACTTTGTTCTATTTCCGACCACGGAATAGGCATAGCCGAAGAGGATTTACAAAAGATATTCGACCAATTCTATCGCTCAAAATCTAACGAACATCCCGAAATCAAAGGAACCGGTTTAGGTTTATCCATCGTTAAAAGACTGTCAATCTTACTACAAATAGATTTGCAAATAGAAAGCGAAGAAAACATAGGAACCAAAGTTATTTTGGGCTTTTCTAAATAACCAATGATGTGATAATTATCATGCCAATCAACATTGATTAATACTATTTTTGAAATAAACTTAAAACACATAAACCATGAACGACGCTCATTTACACATGCTGGTTAACCATTTTCCGATCATTGGTACAATTTTCGGATTGGGAATTTTAATCGCCGGTATTGTTTTTAAAAACAATGCTGTTAAAAACACCGCTTTCGTTGCCCTAATTGTTTCCGCTGTCTTTGGCTTTGCCGCCATGTCAACCGGTGAAGGTGCAGAAGAATTGGTAGAAAACATGCCAAGTGTTGGCGAAAAAATCATTCACGAACACGAAGAACTTGCCGAGAAGTTTATTCTAGTGCTTTATGTAACCGGAGCTTTTGCTTTGTTATCCTTAATTGCTAATCTTAAAAAGCATTCTAAAGCCAACTTATTTACTTGGATTACTTTATTGCTATCCATAGTGGCTGTAGTTTTAGTAAAAGAAGTAGGTACATCAGGTGGTGAAATTCGCCATACCGAAATCAGAGCCAATGGCGCAAATACTGATATGGCAGCACCGGAAACCGGAGGAGAACAAGATGAAGATTAAATTGTTTTAATACTTGTTTATTAAGAATATTTTAAGCTACATCTATTTTGACCAAAAAATATACAAAATATAATTTTCATTCACATACATTTTGCCTTTGGAAGGAAGTACTTATGAATGAAATTAAAGATTGTAAAATAAGTTATACAAGTCAATCAGGAAGTCAATATATATTCAAACCTGAAGGTTTATATAGGATTTCTAATCATTGGGGTAGGGTTGCGAATTGTCATTGGCGTTTGGTCCCGATTACTGAATTTAAAAACCAAAAAAGCACCGTTGCTTTTGCCTATTGGAATGATTTTTATAGCATTGATGACAGTTCTAAAATGTATTTTATAAAGGTGAATTTAAATACTAAAGAAATAAATTTCCATCATAAATTGAGTGCAAATATTGATGAAAATATAGTTTTGCGGAATGCTAAAGAAACAGCAAAAACTATTAGAACTATCAAAGAAGTAATAAGTCAGGAAAGTTGGTCTAAATATCTTAAATACGAAGATCTTGATGTATTAAGGGAGGAAATTATTTTTGA
>JBDLVY010000256.1:0-25441 GCA_039804545.1 Bacteroidota bacterium
AATGACCAAACAAAAACAGCTGAATACATCGAAAAAATTAAAAGACAGGGAATTAACCTTCAATCAAATGAAGAAGGAATTCAACGTAGACTGCAATATGAAAGAATTAAGAACATTTCAGAATATTTAAATACAGATGAAACCAATTTCTTGCCGAATTCATTTTTGCTATCTGCGAATTTAGATGAAGATGACAGCTTTTTTGATAATTATTTAATATACGAAAATGAAGAAATTGGATATTTTGAATTCCCAGATTCAATCAGGTTTTCAATTATAGATGGACAACATCGTTTAGCAGGAATCTCATTAATGGATTCCGAGTTTCAAGCTAAGATGGAATTAACAGTAATTCTTCTTTTTAATGTTTCTATACCAACAGCCGCAAAACTATTTTCTGATATAAATGGAAAACAAAAGGCGGTAAATAAGTCACTAATTTATGATTTACAAGACCTTATTGGTAGAGAATATCAAAATGAAATTTCTAAATATCATTCAATTTGTGAATCTTTTTATACATCAAAATCATCACCTCTATACAAGCAAATTAAAATGTTAGGAGTTGGCAGTGGTGCAATATCTCAGGCTTTCTTTATTGACTATACAATGGAAAATGTTAATCGCATAGATGATCTTAAACAAAGTGATATTCAAAGCATATATGATCAGCTTTTTTACTATTTTAAATCATTTCAGAAAACATTTCCAGATGATTGGCCTGTTCCATTATCATTTGAAAATGATGATGAATTAGAAAATTATTCTATAAAAGTGCTAAAAGAAAAGAAAAGCCAACTTGTGAAGACAAATGGTTTCGGAGCAATTTTAAGACTGTTTCCTGATATTTATAAAAAATCAGAAAAAGATTATAAAGGCTATCTAGAAATAATTGGTAAACTCAAAGGTCACATAAAATGGACTAATGACGGCACAATGTGAACAGGCAAAGGTTACCAAGATAAACTATTAAGAGAAATGAAAAAGACTTTAAACTTGGAATAATTACTACCGCCAACAGCCATCTCTCGCAATTGCCAATTTTTGGCAACCACAACCAGAATCGGAACCCCTACTTATAAAGAAATCCTTTCCCCTCGAGAGGGTTTTTATTTTGTCTCTTTTTTTTTGTACATTGGCTTGGTAATTTATGAAAACTACCATGAAAAAAATTACCCTTTGGCTTACCTTATTGCTGCTGCTTGAGGGAATATCGGGTAACGCGCAATTTACCAAGATTCATGATTTTGACGGAACTTCGGATGGCGGTTATCCTTTTTGCAACCTCTATTTTGACGGGACCTTTTTGTATGGCGTTACTATTTATGGAGGATTATACGGTAACGGCACCATCTTTAAAGTGAAACCCAACGGAACTGAGTACACCACAATATTTGACTTCAACGCCGAAGTAAGTGGCTTTAATGCTTATGCCACCCTAATTTCTGACGGCACTTATTTGTACGGAACCACAAAGGGGAGTGAAGTGGCCAATATTCACGGGTCTGTTTATAAAATCAAACCCGATGGTACAGAATTTTCCACGCTACTGACCTTTACTAGTTTAAACGGCAGCACGCCTTGGAGCGGACTGTACTTAATTGGGGATGTACTCTATGGCATGACTATGTATGGAGCCCAAGGCAGCACTATTTATAAACTAAAAACAGACGGGTCAGATTTTGCAACCATTTTTATCTTTACAGAATCAACCTCGGGCTATAGTCCGTATGGGGAATTGATTTATGACGGGACCTATTTATATGGAACAACTGCGGGCTTTGCCGGTAACGTATTTAAGATATTACCCGATGGAACGGGGTTTACCACATTGGTCAATTTTGGCAACGCGCCCAATGGAAACTTTCCGTACGGTTCTCTAATTTCAGACGGGACATTCCTCTATGGGACCACTGGTACGGGCGGAGTTTACGATATGGGGACTGTCTTTAAAGTCAAACACGATGGTAGTGAGTACCAACAATTATTCAGTTTTTCAGGAACTAATGGCCAACAACCCATGGACAATCTTGTGCAATTAGGCGATTACATTTATGGGATGACAATGTTTGGCGGCACTAGCAGCTATGGCACTGTTTTTAGAATAAAAGCGGACGGTACCGGTTTTTCAAAACTGCTTGATTTTGATGGAACCAACAATGGATGTTATCCGCGCAGGTCTGTGATTACGGACGGCACCGCTTTATACGGGATGACTTCCAGTTGTGGTGCAAACAATTGGGGGGTAATCTTTAAACTTATTCCAGAGAACTTAGGAAACGCAGAAGTAAGCCCTCGTCCAGAAATGGTGGTTTATCCTAATCCTTCCCAAGGTTTAATTACCTTAGCCGTCCAAAGTGTATCGCAATATCAAATCGAAGTGTACAACATACTAGGCGTATTAATCACAACCCAAACTGCTACTTCCCAACAAACAACTGTAGACCTAACCCATCAACCTGCCGGCGTTTATATTGTAAAAGTAAGTGACGATAATCAAAACACAATCCACCAGAAAATAGTGATTCATTAGTTGGGTAAAAAGACTCAACCACTAGCAGCCTGCCCAAAATGGTGTTTTCAAAACTACAGACAACCTAAAATTTACCTCGTAAACACCAACGTGTTGCCTTTACTCAAATTCGCATCAAAGGCATAGCCTTCGTAGTCAAATCCTTTCAAGTCGTCGAGGGTTTCTGCATTGGTATCTAAGATATAGCGCACCATCATGCCCCTCGCCTTTTTGGCAAAGAAACTAATCATCTTGAGTTTGCCGTCTTTGTAGTCTTTGAATTCGGGTGTAATTACGGGTACTTTTAAGGTTTTGGCCTCTACTGCACTGAAGTATTCGTTGCTCGCTAAGTTGAGGAACAATTCCTCTTTTTGCAATTCGTCATTGAGAGCTTTGGTGATGGTTTTTTTCCAAAACTCGTATAAGTTTTTGTTTTTGCCTACTGGCATAGACGTTCCCATCTCCAATCGATAGGCTTGCATTAAGTCTAAGGGTTTTAGCAAACCGTATAAACCCGATAAAATTCGGACTTTCTCCTGCAAAACGCTTAATTTGTCTTCGGGCAAACTATACACATCCAAACCAGTATAAACGTCGCCATCAAAAGTATATATTGCCGGACGTGCATTTTCTAGAGTAAACGGTGTATACCATTCCTGATTGCGTTGCCAGTTGAGCTCCGCCAATTTCTCGGATATATCCATTAAAGCTGAAAGCTGTTTAGGGTTTTTCTTTTTTAAAGTGTTTTGTATGGTAGTGGCTTGCTTTAAAAACTGCGGCTCAGTACAAATAAGTGTTGGCACTTCTTTTTCAAAATTCAATGACTTGGCCGGCGATATGACGATTTTCATGCTTTGGATTATATAGAGGTTCAAAAATACAAATTTGGCACAGAAATCCGACTACCTAAAAATGAATTGTTTTGATGTTACTATTGTCAAATCTTATAACTATTGAGCATAATTTTATAACACCCCAATTGTAATATCATCCTAATTTTGTATACCCTCAAGACCTTTAAAAATATTGTTTTATGAGAAGAATTATTTTGTTTTGCAGTCTGTTATTAATAGTTTCCTGTAAAAGTAAAAATGCTGCTATTGACAAAACCATTTCAATAGTGAAAACCGAGGAAGTAGCCATGGTTAAAAAAAACAGGGCCGAAGATTTGGGCAAAAGACTTTTGGAAACTTGCAACACTTCCCGCTTTAAAACTTTCAGCAGTGTTGAAGCTACCGATCAAGTGCGCCAAAATGCTACCAAAGAAAAAATCGCCAAGGTTTGTAAAAAAATCAACCAAAGAAACGGCAGGTTTATCGGACTGCAGTTAATTGACATTACCTACAACAAACGTACTGAGGAATATATTTTTCATTACAACATCAACTATGAAAAGAAATATTTTAAACGCGAACTGTTTGTAACGGTCAATGCCGAAAATAAAGTTTCTGCGCTCTCTACTAAAGAAATAAAGCCAACCGCTTTTTAGCAATCAAGAGGTTATAGACACCCGTGGCGGCTTGATTAAAAAATGACCTTTGAAACATTGATTCTTTTTCACTAAATTTGAGTGTTTTTACAATGTTTCTAATGAAAAAGAACACCCTACTGTTGCTCTCGTTATTCACCATTTTAGTCTCGGCTTGTTGTACTACTAAAACGCGCGAAATTAAAACTACTGTCAGCAAATCTGCTTTTTATGACTATGCTTGGGAATTGGAATACCTTTCGGGACCGCGCATTGCGTTTGACGGTTTGTATCCCGAAAACAAGCCTTATATCCTGTTCGAAGAATCCGGCAGTCAGTTCTCCGGCAACACCAGTTGCAATAGTTACAGTGGAAAATATTCTAAAAAGGAAAACAACATCCAATTTGGCAACGCCATCAAAACCATGATTTATTGTGAAGGCGGCGGTGAAGAAGCCTTTCTGAAAATGTTGGGTAAAGTCAACCGATTTGCTTTTGACCGTGAAGGCAAATTGTTATTGCTTGCCGATGACATCCCACTACTGCGTTTTAAAAAAATTAACAAACCCCAATAACCAACCTTATGAAAAAACAAATTGCACTTTCTATTGCCCTTCTTTTATTCCTTTCCGCTTGTAAAAAAGGAGAACCAGTCGTTTTGGGTAATTCGGGAAGCGTTGAAGAAAATGAAGCTCAAGAAGCGGCGGGAACAAGCAAGGAAAGAACCCCTAAAGAAGAAGCGAGATGGGATTGTTACTTAGCCAATTTGGAAGGCAATACAATAGAAATGGAGTTGCATTACAACACCGAGAATATCTCCGGGACCTTAACCTACAACTTTGAGGGCAAAGACCCCCGCATCGGAACATTTGTAGGGAAATTGGAAAACAATGTGCTACTGGCCGATTACACCTATCAATCTGAAGGCGTTATGACTAAGTCCCAAATTGCATTTAAACTTATAGATGATCAGTTTGTGGAAGGGTACGGTGATCTTATAAAAAACGGTACCCAATTTAAAGACCCGACCAAACTGGAATTTAACTCTAACATGCCTTTAAAAAAAGTAGAATGTCCTTAATATAAGCCAACAGATAAAAGTTAAAACCCATACCAAAAGCGCTTTTTTGTTTTTAATTCAGCAACTCTTTTCCCCATCATGAAACACCGTGAACAAACCCGCAACGAAGAATTGGCCAATGCTTTTTCGCATGGTTTGGGTGTCGTATTTTGTCTTATTGCTATGCCTATTGTTTTGGCAATTTCATATAACGACAATGACTTAACTACTTTTTATTCGGTAGCAGCTTTTGCGGTTGGAATGTTTTTAGTGTATAGTTGTTCTACTTTTTATCATTTTGTTCAAAAGGAAAAATCAAAGAAATTACTCAAAATAGCTGATCATATCAGTATTTATTTCCTCATTGCCGGCACTTATACCCCGTTAATGATTAAATACTTACCGTCAGCAACTGCTTTTGTCTTTCTGACTACAATGTGGACGGTGGTTTTCTTGGGATTGTTTTTCAAACTCTTTTTTATCCATCGGTTCGAATGGTTCTCTGTAGTGCTTTATTTAACTATGGGTTGGATGATTGTATTTGTGCTTGAGCCTTTAATCGATACGGTTCCGTTAACTGTTTTTTGGTGGATATTGGCCGGTGGATTGAGTTACACCATTGGTGTCTATTTTTATGTCAAAAGTTATAAATATTACTATCATACCATTTGGCATATTTTTGTTTTATTGGGAACAATACTTCATTTTATGGCGATTTACCAAAGTCTTTGATGGTATTAACAATTTGATAATTTATAATATAGGGTTTTAAAAGAAATTTGTTTTATCTTTATATAAAACCCAAAAATCATGGAAATCAATTGGAAAATAATCGCTGGAGTTGCCGTTATCGCTATTGTTTTAGTAGCCTATTTGATTTATAAAAATCAAAAAGACCAAGCTAAAGTTGTTAAATATTTCAATACTGAACCTTCCGAATTAACCGAAGAGGAAGAAGAGCTCAATAACGAAAGGTAAGTTTACAAAGGCAGCATTGGCAAAAACCCAAACAAAAAGAACGTTCCCTTACCTGCCGTGATTTTTCTGACTGTTGAATGATATTACCCAAAGAATGCTTCCCTAAAAATTGTTTTGGTCAAAGCACCAGTTGTGTATTAATGACCAAGTAGTTGACTATTAAAGTCTATTTCCTCCCAAAATTCAAAAGAAATTCTGGCAAAAGAACGCTGCCAATTGAACACTAATTTCAATATCTTTGCCCAACTAAATCGATATAGTAATGAAAGAATGCATTTCGGTATTTGATATGCTCAAAATAGGTGTTGGACCATCAAGTTCGCATACTCTCGGACCATGGCGTGCAGCAGAACGTTTTTTAAACGAACTGAAAGTTGACAATCTGTTGGAGAAAGTAACCCAAGTCAAAGTCGATTTGTACGGTTCATTATCCCTAACCGGAAAAGGTCACGCAACTGATTACGCGGTCATGCTAGGACTAAGCGGTCAAGATCCTGAATATATTCCGGTGCAAAATATCGACAGTATTATTCAGGCGATTACTAAAACGCACCAAATCAATTTGGCCAACAAAGTCGTAATTGGCTTCAATCCCGAAACCGATATTATTTTCAATAAAAACTTCTTGCCGTTTCATGCTAATGGTATGACTTTTACCGCTACAATCAAGGAAGGAAAAGAAATCATCTCAACCTTCTACTCTATCGGTGGCGGATTTGTGGTGAAAGAAGAACGGGTGAATGCCAAAAAGAAACAACTCATCAAATGTGCATTTCCCTATCAGATTCAAAATGCGGAAGAGCTACTTCAATATACCATTACCGAAAACAAATTAATTTCAGAGATTGTCTACGCCAATGAAATTTCCATGCGTCCAGAAGCAGATGTCCACTCCGAACTGATGCGAATTTGGAATACCATGTTAGAATGTATGTACATTGGTTGTCACTCAGAAGGAATACTTCCGGGCGGATTAAACGTGCGGCGTCGTGCTTTTGATATGCACCAAGGTTTGATAGGTTTGTCCAATTACAATTCTCCTCAAGAATGGTTAGAAACCATCCGAAAAACGGAAGTGAAATTTCGCCAAATCTTAAAATGGGTTAGCTGTTTTGCCTTAGCCGTTAATGAAGTTAATGCCGCTTTAGGTCGGGTTGTAACTGCACCAACCAACGGTAGTGCCGGGGTTATTCCCGCAGTATTAATGTATTATATGGTTATTGAAAACCACGAAGCCGACGAAAAGCAAATCAAACAATTCCTAATGGTTGCCGGAGAAATAGGCAGTATCTTTAAAAAAGGTTCAACCATCTCAGCGGCAATGGGCGGTTGCCAAGCCGAAATTGGGGTTTCTTCAGCCATGGCTGCCGGTGCTTTGTGTGAAGTCATGGGCGGAACGCCTGATCAAGTTTTAATGGCTGCCGAAATCGCTATGGAACATCACTTGGGTTTAACTTGCGATCCTATTGGTGGATTGGTTCAAATTCCGTGTATTGAAAGAAATACTATGGGCGCTATCAAAGCCATCAACGCTGCTGAACTCGCCATGGAAACCGATGCCAAAAACGCCAAAGTTCCTTTGGATAAAGTCATCGATACCATGTGGCAAACGGCTAAAGACATGAACTCTAAATACAAAGAAACCTCCGAAGGAGGTCTCGCTGTAGCCGTAAATATGGCAGATTGTTAGAATTCAAAAGAAAGCGAAGTCGTTACAAAGAAATTGTCATTTACCAAAGTAGCATTGTTTACAAATATATTATTGCGGCTGTTTAAATACCTGGCTTCGGTTCTAAATTTGACCCTTTCATTGACGAGATAATCGGCATTCAAGGACAGACCAAGGGTTTTAAATTCGTCACTCGAAACAATAATCACATGGTCTTTATCCTGATAATATTCAACTCTAAAAGCGGTTTGCCATTTGGGTGCCAAAGTATATTGTGCTACAATCACCGGACTCATCCACAATAGTTTATTGTCATTATCCGTAACATCTGTCTGCATTCCTGCATCAAAACCTGCTATGGTGCGCCATTTGGAATTCCATTGCTTGTCCCAATACAAATTACTAAAATAGCGCATGCCCCATTCATCGTTGTACAATTCTTTACCCACAAAAGTGCTCCAATTAAAAGTTGACTTTTCCGACGGCTTGTAAACTATCTGCGACCCCAAAGCCGGTGAAACGTTTTTATTGGGTTTGTTAATGCGTTGCCATCCATTGGTTACCAATCCAGAAAACTGCCATTGATCATTGGGCTTGTAGGTGTATTTGACACCAGTCATAAAGTAGGGCGAATTTTCAGCCAACAAAGAGCGAGTCAGATTCAAATTTGAGGCAGAAGTCGCGGTTTCAAATCCGATATAGCTTGGTAAAATACCAATCTCAACCGATGATTTTCTTGCATTATCAAGATACAATCCTATAAAAGCTTCGCTTATAATTTTAGTATTTTCACTGGCGTAATTATCGTCAACATAGGTTCCGGCGTGCATTGCCAATGAAGCATAGGCATTGTCATATTCAACTTTAGTCCTTAACAATCCAATATTAACATTGAACTCATTATGACGATTATGGTTATACATAAACGGAAGTTTGGCTGGTGTTTCAGGGCGATTGAAATCATAGGCATAATACGTTTCTAAATAACCCGAAAAGGATAATTTTAAGGTTTTACTTTCTTGCGCAAAGGCAATATTAACAGCCAGCAAGGCCAGACTCAGTTTTATCAAACTTCTCATTTTAATTTGTTTTTTGTTTTCTGCACAATTCTAAATTATTTACCGGCGAATACACCATTGGATATTCTTCTATAGCCACATCACTTTTATCTAAACCAAAGGCTTTTTCATCTGAAAGCGATAATTTTTTGAGCCAAAAATACGAAGTTAATAGCCATCCGTCTTTAAAAGCAAACTCATTTTCTACTGAAATAAATTTTTCAATGATGACAAATCTATAATCAGGTTCGGCATTGTATTTAGTAGAACCATCAGGGCGAATGTGCAAATTCAATTCTTTGCGTTCAACCAACTCTTGTACAATTTTTTTGAAATACAGCTCGACTTTAGGTTGGATACGGAAACCAACATTGAGCACCACTTTAATCACTTTATCATCTAATAATTCAATCACTTCGTAGTTTAGCGTAAACGGTTCATTCGTACGATTGATGTGCAAGAACCAATAAACATCGGCGCGTTTTGGCTTTTTGGCAAAAATCGACTTGATGATTTTTTCTTCTATTTCAAAGGTTTTATTGGCTTTAGACAAATAAATCAAATGCGTGGCGTATTTGGGAATGGCATCATCGGCACTCAATTCTTGTAACATTGGTGATTGTTCTGCTAAGTTTACAAACTTGAGAAAACGATTGTTGATTTTTCGCGAGTAATACCAAACATACATGACCATAAAAATAAACAACTCAAAGAAAAGGAACATCCATCGTTCTTTGATTTTGACAATATTGGCCAGAAAAAAAGAAACTTCAATTAGGGAAAAAACCAATAGCATTAAGGCAATCCAACCGATTTTTACTTTTTTGATAAAGAACAAATAATAAGACAATAAAAGTGTCGTCATCATCATAGCCACTGTGATTGAAAACCCGTAAGCTGCTTCCATGTGCGCCGAATTTTTAAAGTATAAAATCATCAGTACACAACCTATCCAAAGAATCGTATTTACCGAAGGAATATAGATTTGTCCTTTTAAATTCGTGGGGTTTTTCAAAGCCACTCTTGGCCAAAAGTTTAGTGAAATTGCTTCGTTAATTAAAGTAAATGAACCGCTAATCAAAGCTTGAGACGCAATAATAGCCGCCAATGTAGCAATGACAATTCCTATGATTAAAAACCATTCCGGCATAATTGTGTAAAACGGATTTTGACCATTCAAAAACTGACTATCTTGATGCATCAACCAAGCACCTTGACCTAGATAATTAATCAGCAAAGCAGATTTTACAAAGATCCAAGTAATGCGAATGTTTTGTCTACCACAATGTCCTAAATCAGAATACAAAGCTTCTGCTCCTGTTGTACAAAGGAAAACAGCACCTAACAACCAAAATCCATGAGGATATTCTACCAATAAACGATAAGCATAAATTGGGTTCAACGCTTTCAAAATATCTGGATGGTGAATGATTTGAGACAATCCCAAAACCGTCAACATCGAAAACCAAACGACCATCGCCGGTCCGAAAATGGTTCCTACTTTTTGGGTGCCAAATCGTTGAAAAATAAACAAGCCTGATAGAATGGCTATTACAATTGGAATCGTAGGCAAGTTAGGCACAACCGCTTCTAAACCTTCAACCGCTGATGCTACTGAGATTGGCGGTGTTATGATTCCGTCTGCTAAAAGTGTCGTGGCGCCCAATATGGTTGGAATCACCAATTTTCCTTTACCAAATCTTTTGACCAAAGCGTACAAAGAAAACACACCACCTTCACCATGGTTATCAGCGGAAAGTGTGAGTAAAACGTATTTGAAAGTCGTTTGAAAGGTGAGCGTCCAAAACACGCAGGAGATTCCGCCATAGACTAACAATTCGGTAATTTCTCGTTCGCCAATAATGGCTTTCATCACATAAAGCGGACTCGTTCCGATGTCGCCATAGATGATACCGAGTGCGACTAACAATGAGGCTGCTGTTATTTTTTGTTTTACAGTTGTATTCATTTTTTTATGTTTTATTTAGTTAAATTTTGGCATGCAAATGCCCTGGCGAAGACAAAAAGCGGTTTTCACAAAATGTGTTTCAGAGATTTAGAATTAAATAATTTAGCCGGAATTAAAGCGATAACCTACTCCAGATTCGGTGATAATGAATTTAGGTCGATTGGCATCTTCTTCAATCTTTTTGCGAAGCTGTGCTACAAAAACACGCAAGTATTGGGTTTGATCGGCGTAGCTTTGGCCCCAAATTTCTTTTAAAATATATTGATGCGTTAATACTCGACCATCATTTTTGATTAATAAAATTAATAAGTTGTATTCTGTTGCGGTGAGCTTGATGATTTCGTTATTGGCTTTCACAATTCTGGAAGTAAAATCGACCAAACAATTTCCAAAAGTAAATACCGACTCATTATTTACACTGGATATATTTCGCAAAGCCGTTCTGATTCTGGCTAATAATTCTTGGGTGCGGAAAGGTTTGGTCAGATAATCATTGGCACCGCTATCTAAAGCTTTCACAATTTCTTCTTCGGCACTTTTTACAGATAAAATGATAATCGGATTTTGATACCATTCCCGTAATTTTTTCAAAATCACTTGTCCGTCTTCATCGGGCAAACCTAAATCCAATAAAATCAAATCCGGTTGGTGACTAGCCGACATCGCAATGCCTTCTTTTCCGTTGACCGCAAACAGCACTTTATAATCATTGGCTTCCAAAGAAATCTCAAGTAACTTTCTGATTTGCACTTCATCGTCAATGACCAATAGGGAAAAACCGTTATTCATGATTTAGAGAATTTATAGGTAAACAATCTGCCACAAAAATCAATTCGAAAATCGCTCCGCCATCTTCGGCATTCTTCAAAGTAATAGTTCCGTTTTGCGCTTCTACAAAACCTTTTACAATAGAAAGGCCAAGACCGGTTCCGCCAGTTTTTGATTCTTTAAATCGGTGAAATTTATCAAAAGCCTTGTCTATTTCTTCCATTGGAAAACCATAACCGTCATCGGAAATCGTGATAACACATTTTTTGATTAAATCAATATGGGTTTCATAATCAGCATCGACTTCATATTTCGCACTGATGTTAATGTTGACGCCTTTTGGGGTATGCTGGGCACAATTGTAAACCAAGTTGTAAATAATTTGTTCCATCAAACCATAATCAAGTTTGAAAAGCGGCAAATTGTCATCGATTGCGTAAGTGATTTTGTGGTCTTTGGTTTCTTCCTTTAAGCGATTGCAAACATTGTAGATGATTTCTTTGACATCGCACCAATCTAATTTGGGATGAATATAACCCGATTCCAAACGTGACATATTCAACAAATTTTCGACTTGATAATTTAATTTCATGGAAGCTTTTTCAATTTCGCTGTGGAGTTTTTGTTGCGTTTCTTCGGAAAGGTTGACGTTCTTTTGTTGCAAAGTATCTATTGAGCCAAGAATAGCCGCAATCGGTGTACGCAATTCATGTGAAAGTGAATCCAATAAAGTATTGTATAATTTTAAAGTACTGGCTCGAGTTTGTTTTGCTTGAATGGCACGTTGCATTCGACGGAAATTATTGGTCAGCACCGCATTGATAAGCGCAATGATGAAGAACATTATTAAGAGTAATCCATCTTCTGCTTTGTCTACGTGCAAAGTATAATACGGTTGTATAAAAAAGAAATCTAACGCCAAAGCACTGGCAATAGCGCCCAATAAAACCGGTTTGATTTCAAGAAAAATGGCCAGTAAGGAAACTACAACCAATAGCAAATAACCCACTATTCTGTAATCAATCAGTTCTCTGACAATGAGGCACGAGAAAGAAACTACAGCCACCGACAAAAAACTAATAAAATATTGATTTTTAGCACTCTTAGAGGCAAACTTGTCCATTGGTATTAATTTTTGACAAAGTTACGGCAATACTTATAAGTAGGATATAAAGTAAACTCCTGAAAGTATAAAGATTTTATAAAGATTACTTACGGCGAGTGTCAATGAGGTGTACGATTTTCCAACCTGAAGTATCTTTAAATAACGTAAACGCATTCACGCCTTTGTGACTAAATTTACCGTTGATGTAGAATTCATAAGGCGTCCAAGCGTGAGCCATAGTGCCATCGACTTGAATATTGTAGCTTAAAATTTTCTCTTCGAACTTCACTTCTGCCGGAATGGTAGCCATAGAAACATAAAACTCTTTAGGCAATTCTTCGGAAAATGTATTGCCTTTCGGGCTTTCGGTAATGGATTGTAAAATCAATTTTTCGCTACAAGTCGATTTTATTTTCACTGTGTCTTTGGCATGAAAACCTTCGAAAAACGTTTCGATTGTTTTTTGCACTTCGGCATTTTGGGCTTGACCCGAAAAACCAAAAAGCAAGAAGAATATCAAAACAGTATTTTTCATCCTTAATATTTTGACCATTTGTAGAGTTCTTTCCAAGTCGGTTTTTTGCCGTACATTAAAATACCCACGCGGTAAATTTTGGCTGCAAACCAAACGACCAATATGAAAGTAGCAAACAATAGTGCCAATGAAACGCCAATTTGCCATAGCGGCACGCCAAACGGAATGCGCATCATCATGACAATGGGAGAAGTCAAAGGAATCATTGAAAATACTGTCGCAACCGTTCCGTGTGGATCATTGATTACGGTAAAGAAACCTATATAAACCCCTAAAATCAAAGGCATGATAATGGGCAACAAAAATTGTTGCGAGTCGGTTTCATTGTCAACTGCAGCGCCAATTGAAGCGTAAAACGAACTGTATAAGAAGTAACCGCCGATGAAATAAAATATAAAGGAAATTAGAATTGTGGCTATTGGTAAATTCCAAAGTTCTTTCATGTACATGGCCATGGAACCACCCATTTCTTGTTGGGCATTTTGCAAAGTTTGCGCGTCAACTCCGGATGTAGAACCCATTTGAATACCAAAAATAGAAGACAAGACAAACATCGCTGTCAATCCGAGTATCGCCCAAATTAAAAACTGTAAAATTCCGGCTAATGAAGTTCCTATAATTTTACCCATCATCAATTGGAATGGCTTTACTGATGAAATGATAACTTCTATAATTCGCGAAACCTTTTCTTCGATTACGCTTCGCATCACCATATTGCCATAGATTACAATAAACATCATGATTAAATAACCGAAGGCACCACCGATAGCGATTTTGATTTCATTTAACCCTTTCAAAGCCGTTTCTCCTGAAGCTTTAGACAAACTCATTACAACATTGGCTTTAGATTTTGTAATGGCTAAAGTATCTAAGCCCGATTTGACAAAATTATCTTGGGTTAGTTTTTGGCTTATAATATCTTCCACATCTTCAATAAAGGAAACACTTGGACTATCATTTGAGATGTATTGAATGCCTTTTTCCAAAGATTTGTTGTCAGTAGTTTTAGGAATGACTAATAAACCTTCATAACTTTCACTGACGATACTGTCTTTTAAGATTTTGGTATCTACCAAAGTCAAGTCGACATATTGGTATTCGTCATCGTTTTTAAATTCATTAACAAACAAACCGCTTTCATCGTGTATGGCTATGGTTTTCTTATCGGCTTTCATGGTACTCAAATAGCCAACAAAAACGCCAATTCCCACAAACAATAACGGACTTAAAAAAGTCATGACAATGAATGATTTGTTACGCACTTTGGCGACAAATTCTCTTTTGATGATTAGATTAAGCTTGCTCATATTTAGACTGCTTAGATTTTTGGATTATTAGACTACTTAGATTTTTGGATTGCAGATTTATTTGTCTAACAATCTAATTTTCTAATAATCTATTCTGTTACTGTTTTAATAAAGATATCATTCACACTCGGAATTTTTTCCATAAAATGGGTTACTTGTCCGCGTTGGACTAGAGTATTCAATAGTTCGTTTGGCGTAGCATTTCCTAAATTGATTTCCAATTTCAATTCGTCATTTAGTGATTTGAAATCGGTTGGAGCCAAAGTAAATTTTTGCGATAAATCATACATCAAACCTTCGATGTTGTCTGATAGAATTCCGACTTCGTAATTGTTGGTTCTGAATTGTTTCTTCACATCCGTTAATTTGCCTTCAATGAGTTTATTGGATTTGTGAATTAAGGCGATATAATCACACATTTCTTCCACACTTTCCATTCGGTGTGTAGAAAAAATAACAGAAGTTCCTTGTTTGTTGAGTTCGATGATTTCGTCTTTAATCAAATTGGCATTCACCGGATCAAAACCAGAGAAAGGTTCGTCAAGAATCAGCAACTTCGGTTTGTGTAAAACGGTTACTACAAACTGTACTTTCTGTGCCATTCCTTTAGACAATTCCTGTACTTTCTTGTTCCACCAACCTTGAATTTCTAAGCGGTCAAACCAGTAGTCTAATTCTCTTTTGGCTTCGGCTTTGGTCAATCCTTTTAATTGGGCCAAATACAAACACTGCTCGCCTACTCTCATCGTTTTATACAAACCACGTTCTTCGGGCATATAACCGATAGAATGTACATGAGATGGATTTAGTTTCTCACCATCGAGGATGATTTCACCACTATCGGGCATGGTAATTTGATTGATGATGCGAATTAGGGAAGTTTTTCCGGCGCCATTTGGACCTAAAAGTCCGTATATGCTGCCTTTGGGAACGGTCAAGGAAACTTCGTTGAGCGCGGTGTAATCACCATATTGCTTTACGACTTTGTTTACTTCAAGTATATTGCTCATACTTATGTATTGTTTTTTGTAAAAGTACAGAATAAGTAGTCAAACAGAAATGTTTGTTACAAAAAAAACCCACCCTGATTTTTACAAAAGGATGGGAAAAATTGCTATGAAAAAGAAATTACTTGTTTCCAAGTAATAACCAAATGTAAAACTAATTTTTTAATTATGAAAACATATCTTTTACTTTTTCAAAAAAAGATTTGTCGCTCTTTTCAGGTTTCGGAATAAAGTTCTCATCGGTAAGTGATTTTTCAAAAAACTGTCGTTGATCTTTGGTTAAACTCTTTGGTGTCCATACGTTTACGTGCACCAACAAATCACCGTTACCATAACTATTCAGACTTGGAATTCCTTTGCCTTTCAAGCGCAAAATTTTACCCGATTGAATGCCTTCTTCCAATTTAATTCTAACCTTACCGTTAACAGCGTCAATCTCTTTAGAAACCCCTAAAGCGGCTTCAGCAAAACTAATGTATAAATCATAATGCAGGTTTTCACCTTCGCGCTTTAAAAACTCGTGTTCTAATTCTTCAATGGCTACAATTAAATCTCCCGGTATTCCATTACCTGGAGCGTCATTTCCTTTGGTTGACACTTTCAATTGCATGCCATCAACCACGCCAGCCGGAATTTTGATGGATACGGTTTCGTCTTCCAATATCATTCCGTGAGCGTCGGCATTGTTGGGTTTGCTTTCTATGGTTTGTCCGGTTCCGCCACAAACATGACAAGTCGTAGCCGATTGCATTCTGCCCAAAATGGTATTGGTAACACGCAATACTTGCCCTTGACCGTTACAGGTAGAACAAGTTTTATATTTTACGCCCGGCGCTTGCACTTTGCGTTTTACTTTAACTTTTTTCTCAACACCGTTGGCAATTTCTTCCAATGAGAGTTTGACCTTGATCCGAAGATTACTTCCTTTTACACGACGTTGTCCTCCGCTGTTGCCACCAAATCCGCCAAATCCGCCGCCGCCAAAAGCACCACCGAAAATGTCACCAAACTGGCTGAAGATATCATCCATGTTCATATGATGTCCGCCTCCAAAACCACCTGCACCATCAAAAGCAGCGTGACCGTATTGGTCATATTTGGCTTTTTTATCAGGGTCGCTTAAGATTTCATAGGCTTCCGCTGCCGTTTTAAAATTTTCTTCCGCTTCTTTATTGCCTGGATTTTTATCAGGGTGAAACTCTATGGCTTTTTTTCGGTAAGCCTTTTTTATTTCTTCTGCAGTTGCGCCTTTGGAAACGCCTAATATTTCGTAAAAATCTTTTTTGCTCATACTCTTTGTTATTGTCCGATTACCACTTTTGGAAAACGAATAATTTTGTCGCCCAATTTATATCCTTTTTCAACAACGTCAACAATTTTTCCTTTCAAATCATCACTAGGTGCCGGAATTTGGGTAATTGCTTCTGCGAAATCAGCATTAAAACTATCTCCAGGTCGAATATCAACTTGCTCCAAACCTTTTGAAACCAATGTGTTTTTCAATTTTTCATGAATTAATTCTACGCCTTTTAATAAAATCTCATCTTCGCTTTTGGCAATTTGAACCATAGCCCTGTCAAAATCGTCTAAAACAGGCAACATGGCTTGCAACACTTCCTGATTGGCAGTTTTGAATAAATCGATACGTTCTTTAGCTGTTCTTTTTTTGAAATTTTCAAACTCGGCAAAAAGACGCAAAAATTTGTCTTTCTCTTTCGCTAAATCTTCCTGCAATTGTAATTCAATACTAAGTTCTTCAGCGGTTTCAATTTCATTGGCTACATTTTCATCAGCATTTTCAATAGGCTCTTTGTCCGTGTTATCCGTATTCATTTGTGTTGTATTTTTAAAAATATTTTTGATTTTCATTTTTTGGAATGTATTCCGAACTCTCGGATTGCAAAAGTACTGCCAATTCTTTGAAAATGTCAAATTGTCATTATTTTTTTATTGGTTTAAACACTTGCTGAAGGAAATAAATTAACCAAATTTTAATATAATTTTAAGACTATTACGTTTTCGTTTAGATACTTTTGCTATATAACAATCAATATCATCCTGATTAGGTTGGCTAAAAGCTGTAATAATTATTAATTCAACAATCTTTATAGTAAAAAAAAGTGCTGTTTATCGACAGCACTTTTTTTTATGAATATAAATCTTGAATGGCTTGCTTGATATAGGGGAATTGAAACTGAAAACCCAAATCTGAAATCTTTTCAGCACTTAGTTTTTTACTTGAAAATAATAGGTATGCCATTTCACCTAAAATCAGTTTCATCATAAATTCGGGCGTATTGGGTAACCAAAGTGATTTTTTCAAACTTCCAGCAATAGTTTTGGTCAACTCTTCATTGCTGATAGGATTGGGTGTAACAGCATTATAAACGCCTTCTAATTGTTTTTCTACAGCAAAGTTATACATAGCCACTAAATCATTAAGGTGAATCCAAGATTGCATTTGTTTTCCGGAACCCATGACTGAGCCAAATCCAAATTTGATAGGTTTCACCATTTCCGGTAACGCACCGCCTTGATTGGCTAAAACAATTCCGGTTCTAAGTTTACAGACTTTGATTCCGAGTACTTGAAAAACATTGACACTTGCCTCCCATTTTTTGACCACGTTAGAAAGGAAACTGTCTTCGGATTCTTTAGTTTCTTCATTGTATACTTGTTCAATGCTATCAGGGTAAATCGCTGTTCCGGAAGCTGAAATGATTTGTTTGACTTGATTGGGTGTTTTTTTAACCAAATTATAAAGTAGTTCGGCTGATAGCGTTCGACTTTCAATGATTTCTTGCTTGTAGGATTTGGTCCAACGCTTGGCTATATTAGCTCCGGCCAAGTGAATTATCACATCGACACCATAAATACAACTTTCATCTATTTTTCCTTGTTCTGGATTCCAATAAAACCCGATGTAATTAGGTTTGTTTACAATCTTTGCCTTTGAAGTAGTTAAATAATGAATGGCGTGATTTTTAGCTATTAACAAATTGACCAATTCTTTGCCAATCAAACCCGTTGCCCCTGTAATCAGAATTTTCATTTTAGTAATTTTTATCAAATTTACAATCAAACAGTCATAAACAAACCCTAATTATAAAGGGTTTAACTTTTGTTGATTACTTCAATTTAATACTCCATTCAAAATTCATTTCAGAAACTTGCTCTCCTTTTTCGTTTACGCCAATAGATTTCATCCATATCGTTTGACCTTCACCAGTAGCGATGGTATGCTTTATAGCTTCGTCTATCAAATGTCCGTCGTTACAGGTAAAGGTAATTTTACCTGTGGCTTTTTTGGTGAAGTTACCGTTGTTATTGGCAACCAACATAGAAATTTTCCTTCCCGAATATTTGATTTGCATCATGACTAAAGCACCTGTGGTTAATTCTGCTGCCATGGCTTGCACTGCAAAATACATGGAGTTAAATGGATTTTGATTAAACCAACGATGCTTTACAGTTACGATACATTGTGCCTTGGAAATAGCTTTAACCCTTACGCCACACCAAAAAGCTGATGGTAATTTGAAAAATAAAAAAGTATTCAGTTTTGAAGGCGAAAATTCCATAAGTGCTTGATTTTGCTATAAAAATACAAAAAATATTAGTGGTTTAGTCAATACCGTAACTGTTAATATTTTGTTAAATTCAAGTACTTTGTATTGCACAATACCTTTTTTTAACCTTATCTTTGTATAAGAAATTAATATACTATCTATAGTATTGTTAAGAATCAAAATCAATCATCAACTTAAAATCAAATAAAATGACAACTTCTAATGAAAAAAGCATTGCTACTTTCCTGCACTTGAGTGTTTTGATACAGTATTTTATTCCTCTAGGGAATTATATATTTCCAATTATTATTTGGAGCGCCAAGAAAAATGAATCTGAATTTGTAGATGCTAATGGTAAAAATGTATTGAATTTTCAATTGAGTCTGTTTTTATATAGTGTTGTATTGTGTTTAATTGCCATCCCAATTTTAATTTATTCGATTTTCAAGAATGTGCCTTTAAACGATATTAATTTTGACAGACATTTTGTAATCGAACATTTGAGCGCCGGAAACATAACCGGAATAACAATCCTAGGAATTGTTGCTGTGCTTCTATTTATCTTTCTAAAACTAATCGAATTTGTTTTAACCATCTACGCTGCAGTTAAAGCTTCTAATGGTGAAGCCTACAAATATCCGTTAAGCATACCTTTCTTTAAGTAATCAATAAAGAATAAATCATCATTAATCAATAATCATCAAATCATTTCAATCATCAATCAAAAAACGAATGTTAATCACAAAAAATTAAATCATGTATTATGAACATTGAAAACACAAAAGCCCAGATGCGTAAAGGTGTTTTAGAATTTTGTATCTTGTCTGTCCTAAAAGAAAAAGACGCGTATACCTCTGAAATATTAGACACTTTAAAAAACGCCAAATTGCTTGTAGTAGAGGGAACCGTTTATCCGCTATTGACAAGACTTAAAAACGACGGATTGCTCAATTATCGTTGGGAAGAATCAACATCGGGACCGCCAAGAAAATATTATGGTTTGACCGAATTAGGAAAAACATTTTTAACTGAATTGAACGGCACTTGGACCGAATTATCAGACGCCGTTAACATCATAACCAATCAAAAATAACAATCATGAACAAAACAGTAAATATTAATATAGGTGGTTTATTCTTCCATATCGATGAAGATGCATACCAAAAATTATCAAGATATTTTGATGCCATAAAACGTTCGCTTTCAAATTCTTCCGGTAAGGACGAAATCATGAAAGATATAGAAATGCGCGTAGCCGAGCTTTTGACCGAAAAACAAAAAAGCGACAAACACGTTATCAACAATAAAGATGTTGACGAAGTGATTGTGGTAATGGGACAACCGGAAGACTACAGAATTGACGACGATTCAACGGAAACCAAGTCAGAGCCTTATTACAACATTCCTAACAGAAAAAAATTATACAGAGACAAAGACAGAGGTTTAATTGGTGGGGTTTGTACCGGTTTAGGGCACTACTTTGGAGTTGAAGCCGTTTGGATCAAAATCATCTTCTTATTATTAGCGTTCACCAGCTTTGGGATCATCGCATACATTATTCTTTGGATTGCGACTCCAAAAGCAATAACCACTTCTGAAAAATTAGAAATGACCGGCGAACCGGTAACCATTTCCAATATTGAAAAAAAAGTAAGAGAAGAATTTGAAAATGTTTCTAACAAATTCAAAAATGCCAACTACGACGAAATGGGAAACCAAGTTAAGTCGGGTGCCGAAAGAGTGGCTAATGGTTTAGGCGATGTAATCATGAAAGTACTTGGCGCTTTTGCCAAAGTTTTGGGTGCTATTATATTGGTATTCTCTGCTATGTCTTTAGCCGGAATTTTTATCGGATTGTTTACTTTCGGGACTACTTCTTTTATTGACGCACCTTGGCAACGTTATGTAGACGCAGTAAACTATACTGATGTTCCGTTATGGGCATTTGGCTTATTGGCTTTCTTAGCTATCGGCATTCCATTATTCTTCTTCTTATTGTTGGGATTAAAATTATTGGTAACCAATATGAAATCTCTAGGCGCAGCCACTAAATACAGTTTATTAGCCATATGGATTTTTGCCGTAGGTGCGTTAGTGGTAATTGGTATCAAACAATCTACTGAATCGGCATTTGAAGGCAAAACAGTTCAAAAAGAAGTAATAAACATTCAACCAACCGATACTTTGCAAATCAAATTTGTAAGCAATGATTTCTTCTCCAAAAATGTTTATGAGCATGAAGATTTTGTATTCACCCAAGATTCTGCTAAGAATGAAGTAATCTATTCTAACCAAATCCGTTTTGAAATCAAAAGTACTGACAAAGCCCAAGCTTATCTTCAAATTGAAAAACTGGCCGATGGAAAATCATTCAAAGAAGCCAATGAAAGAGCGGAAAAAATCAAATACGGTTTCAAAGTCGTGGGCAACCAATTGTTGTTAGACAACTTTTTACTAACCGAAATGGCCAGCAAATACAGAGACCAACACGTCGAATTGTATTTATACCTTCCAAAAGGCACTGTGTTTGTAGCCGATGAAACCGTGCAACATTTTGACGAATCAGACAACGATTATTTCAACCTACATTACAGCTCTGAACAATACATTTATAAAGTAGAAGAAACGCAAATTAAATGTTTGAATTGTCCTATCAATGAAGACGAATACAACGATGTGGAAGGAAAAATTCAATCGGAAGAAATTAATGTTATTGACGAAAATGACACAACGGAAACTGTCACTGTAAAAATAAACGGAAAAGTAGTTACCGAAACCAAATCGGCAAAATCTGATAAAAAAAGTAAACTAACCGTTGGAAGCGATGGTGTAATCATTAAAACTGAATAGTCATGACAAAATTTGTAGTTTTATTTTCAAAAGTGATAGCCGGTACTTTGATAGCCTTATCTTTTACCTCATGCAATCACAACCTTAATTTTGGCAATAGCATCAACGGAAGCGGTAATGTAGTTACTGAAAAACGAAATGTGGCTAATTTTGATAAAGTAATAGTAAGCCAAGGCTTAGAATGTGAAATAATCTATTCTAATCAATTAGAAGTAACAGTAGCAGCTGACGATAATTTAATCAAAGGCATTCATACCACAGTTGAAAACGGTACGCTAAACATTAGTTCTGAATATGATGGATATATTAATGTTGCTTCGAAAAAAATTACTGTACATATGCCTAAAATTGTTTGTTTGGAAAGTACCAGTGGTGCTACACTCAAATCAGGTAATATTTTAATCAGTGATGATTTAACCCTCAAATCAAGTAGCGGAAGTTCATTAGAAGCTGAAGTTGAAGCCGATAAAGTAACTTTGGAAACCTCCAGTGGAAGCGACCAAACCGTTAACGGAAAAGCATTGAAAGTCTATTGCGCATCCTCAAGCGGAAGTCATATTGATGCCCATGAATTATTGGCGAATGAAGTCTTCGCGCAATCTTCAAGCGGAAGCTCTACTTCGGTTCATGCCGCACTATTATTAGACGGGAAAGCCTCGAGCGGTAGTTCCATCAGCTATAACAATAGCCCTAAAGAAGTCAGAAAAGAAGAAAGTTCCGGCGGAAGTGTCTCCAAAGAATAAGTTAATAAAACATCTCAATGAACATTGGGATGTTTTTTTTTCTATTTTTGACAAGCGAGTCACGTTCTAAAGACGAGACGAATTTTCGAAGTAAAAACCAAATTGCCGCCTCATGAAAAAAATAGTACTAATCAGTTGTCTATTGCTAACCGCTCTATCTTTTGCCCAAAAAAAAGAAAAAATAAAAGGTTCCAAAATTGTCAAATCAGAACAAAAGCAAATCGAGAGCTTTGAAAGCCTTGAAGTAGAAGACAACCTTGAAGTTTTTTTGGTCAAAGGCAATGAATGTGGTCTCGAAATTGAAGCCGATGATAATTTGATTGAATTTGTAGACTATAAATTGGCCGGCAATAATTTACGAATCTCAACTTCCAAAGACATTTCAAGCTACAAAAAATTAAGTGTCCGTGTCACTTACACCGATAAATTCAATATGGTCATCGCCAAAGATGAAACCAACGTAACCGCTTTGTCTGATGTGGTTTTAGACAATGTAACTTTTAAAACTTATGATTATTCCAAACTGTTTCTGAACGCCAATACCAAAAATTTCACCCTGATGGCCAACGATAAATCTAAAGTGGAATTAAACCTAAAATCAATCAAAACAGGTATAGATTTAAGCAAAAGTGCCTATTTAAAAGCCCTAATTTCTTCAAGCGAAATGAAGTTTGATTTGTACCAAAAATCATCCGCAGAAGTAGAAGGTGATGTTATCGAACTGAAATTACGCTTAGACAACAATACCGATTTTACTGGAAGCAAACTAACTGCTAAAAATGCCGTTTTGGAAACCGGCGGTTATACCAAATGCAGTATTAATATCAGTAATATTGCCACCATTGATGCTTCTGGCAACAGTGAAATCGAATTGTACGGTGAACCGATAAAAATTGACATGAAACGCTTCACCGACAGTGCCGAACTTATAAAAAAGCCTTCCACAAAAAGATAACAAAAAATCCCGCCTGAATCAGACGGGATTTTTTTTATAAGATTGCTTTAAATTTTAGTCTAACGCTGCCAAATATCGTTCTGCATCCAAAGCTGCCATACAACCGGTTCCGGCTGCTGTAATCGCTTGACGGTAGACATGATCGGCTGCATCACCGGCTACAAAAACACCGGGAACATTGGTTTTTGAACTTCCGGGAACATTTACGATATAACCTGTTTCGTCTAAAGTAATATAGTCGGCAAAAATATCGGTATTTGGTTTGTGACCTATAGCCACAAAGAAACCGGTCGCCGGAATGGTAATTTCTTCACCAGTAGTTTTATTCAAAGCTTTTATTTCATTCACTACTTGTCCGTCTCCAATCACCTCAACGGTATCGTGGTTCATTAAAATCGTAATATTTTCTGTTTTGCGTACTCTTTCTTCCATGATTTTAGAAGCTCTGAATTTCTCACTTCTCACCAACATAGTTACTTTTTTACAAAGCTTTGACAAGTAATGCGCTTCCTCACAAGCCGAATCTCCGGCACCCACAATCACTACTTCTTGATTGCGGTAAAAGAAACCGTCGCAAACCGCACAAGCCGAAACACCGCCACCCATTTGTAAATAATGTTGCTCAGAAGGCAATCCCAAATATTTAGCCGATGCACCGGTAGAAATAATCACCGTTTCGGCATGGATTTCTTTGGTATCATTAATCCATACTTTGTGAATTGCACCCGAAAAATCAACTTTGGTTGCCCAACCATCGCGAACATCTGTCCCGAATCGTTGTGCTTGTGCCTGCAATTGCACCATCATTTCCGGTCCGGTTACGCCATCAGGATAGCCGGGGAAATTTTCTACTTCATTGGTGGTGGTCAATTGTCCACCAGGTTGGGTTCCTTGGTAAAGAACAGGATTCATATTGGCTCTGGCTGCATAAATGGCTGCGGTATAACCCGCCGGACCTGAACCTATAATAAGGCATTTTATTTTTTCTATAGTATCTGACATAATATGTAGTTTGTTTTCGAAGGCAAATGTAACTCATTAAAATGAAAAAATTATTCTCTTCAAATCATAAAAAGCTATGAAAAAATAATTTAACATTATGCTTTGAAAAATAAATAATAACTTTATATTTGCACTCCCAATTTGAGGGAATTCGGGGTGTAGCGTAGCCCGGTCATCGCGCCTGGTTTGGGACCAGGAGGTCGCAGGTTCGAATCCTGCCACCCCGACAATTTTCAAGACATTTTCTTTGCATGGTCTCATAGCTCAGCTGGATAGAGCAACTGCCTTCTAAGCAGTAGGTCTTTGGTTCGAATCCAAACGGGATCACTCTGACAAAATGCCTTCTGCTTTGCAGAGGGCATTTGCATTTCAAGCCGTTGCGAAAGTTTTCGCATAAGGCGTCAAAATGATAAATGACCGTATGAGCGCAGCGAATAAAGGCATTTTGTCCAATGCACGTATCAAGGAAGGATCTAAAATCCAAACGGGATCACATCTACAACCTCACAGTAATGTGGGGTTTTTTGTTTTATGGGGTTTTTTGCGGTGCCACTTTTGAATAAAATATCTAATATATTAGCTAAAACAAGCAATTTATTGTATATTTAGCTAAAATATGAGCTATGTACACGGTAGGTCTCACGCCCAAAGATGCCCAGGTAAAAATTGCTGAACAAATCAAAGCCCTGCGCAAAGCAGCTGGTTTCACGCAGGCTGAACTCGCCCAAAGAGCGCAGTGCTCATTAGGGAGTTACAAACGCTTTGAAAGCAGTGGCTTAATCGCTTTTGACGCACTTTTGCGTATCGCATTTGTTTTGAAAAGGCTCGAGCAAATGACCACTCCTTTTGCATACAGTCCAGAACCTGATTTCAATCAGTTATTTAA
>JBDLVY010000257.1:0-8223 GCA_039804545.1 Bacteroidota bacterium
CAAACACTCTATTGGGATTAATTTTGACAGCTTTTAATAAAGTAGATGTGGGGCAAACACTTTATAGAATTCAATGTAAGAACGTATTGTTTGATTTGGTTAAGCAATATTACAGAAAACATCGTTTAAAACACAAATAAAATCGATGAAATACATCTTTTTG
This sequence comes from Bacteroidota bacterium, assembly GCA_039804545.1. Lineage (GTDB taxonomy): Bacteria > Bacteroidota > Bacteroidia > Flavobacteriales > Flavobacteriaceae > Flavobacterium. Next base: position 164 of record JBDLVY010000257.1, read on the forward strand.
TTATTATAGTAAGATATATTCTTACTTATATGCATTTCGTCGATGGTGTTTAACATTTATATAGAAAATAAAAAACCACTCTGAAGAGTGGTTTGTATAATAAACGATAAAAAAGCTTTTAAGCAGATTTATAAATCCTGTTAATCGGTATCGAATGACCTTTTTTTAGTATTACACGCTGATCAGTTACCGCCCAAACCGTAGTTTCAACTACTTTCTTGGATTGATTGTCTTCAAAATAGATTCTGATTTTAGAATGTTCCAAGTTACCTAGCGCTAAAGCTCTGTACAATTCGGAATGACGTTGTTGTATTTCTTCACGGGTTTGCAATACATCGGATTGCGGAAAGGAAAGAAGCTGGATAGTTTCCTTTTCAATGGACTCAAAATTGGGTTTCATAATACATAGATTAAGTTTGTAATTAGATTAATGGGCATAATAAAATTAATAAAATATATTTGTGAACCAAATTTTTACTAAAAAAAATCATAATCCATTTTGACAACAACTATCTCAAATTCAATACTATCAGCTACAATAAATCACCATGGCGCTGAACTTATTTCGCTACAAACTATAGAAACCAAAAAAGAGTACATTTGGGAAGGAAATCCCGATTTTTGGGGCAAGCACTCTCCTATCCTATTTCCGATAGTAGGCACTTTAAAAAACAATTCCTATCAATATCATGACAAAATATTTATTTTAAATCGCCACGGTTTTGCCCGCGATTTTGACTTTCAATTAATTGCGCAAGAAAACGATAAAGCAATTTTTTCCTTACAAAAAAGTGAGGAGACTTTTAATATTTTTCCTTTTGATTTTGAATTGCAACTCATTTACACCTTAAAAAAAGCCGAGTTAATCATTAGTTATAAAGTCATCAATAGAGACCAAAAAACAATGCCTTTTTCTATCGGCGGACATCCGGCTTTTGCCCTAAATAATAAGTTTGAAAACTATAGTTTGTTATTTGAATCAGACGAGAAATTAATTAGTTATAGCTTAGAAAACGATTTGCTTTCAGATAAAACCCAAAACATTGAACTGAAAAACAACCAATTACCTCTCACCTATTCGCTATTCGAAAACGATGCTTTGGTTTTTAAATCTTTGCAATCAAATCAAATTAAAATCTTAGAAAACAACATTCCTATCTTGAATTTTAAATTCAATGACTTCCCAAATTTTGGTATTTGGACCAAAATCGATGCCCCTTTTATTTGTTTAGAACCTTGGTTAGGCTACGCCGATACAACCAATGCCAATGGAAACATCTTAGAAAAAGAAGGCATACAGCTGGTTAAAACTAATGCTCATAAAGAATATAATTTTAGCATAGAAATTATCTAAATTTACAAAAACAAATCTATGCTTTCTATTAATTTCCATCCCTTTCAAAACCTTGAAACCGAACGTTTGTTCTTACGCCGACTAAATGAAAACGATGCTAATGAAGTTTTTGCCCTTCGCAGCAATCCGGAAATCATGAAGTACATTCCGAGACCATTGGCCAAAACCAAAGAAGATGCCTTGGCACACATCACTTTGATTAATGAAAAAATCGAAGACAATACCGGAATCAATTGGGGAATTACTATAAAAGGGAATGATAAAATCATTGGTATCATAGGACATTACAGAATTCAACCCGAAAATCATCGAGCGGAAATTGGCTATATGTCGTTACCCGAATACTACGGCAAAGGTTTTATTACAGAAGCTATTAAAGTGGTGGTAGAATATGGATTTGAGCAAATGAATCTGCATTCCATTGAAGCTGTAATTGACCCCGAAAATAAGCCTTCTGAAAGGGTTTTACAGAAAAATGGATTTGTTAAAGAAGCTCATATTTTGGAAAATGAGCTGTGGGAAGGAAAATTTTGGGATACCGTTATGTATTCGCTTTTGAAACGGAATTTCAAAAAATAATTAGTTTTGCCCAAACTTAGGGATTGTCTTTATATACAACTCCTCTACTTGTTTCCTAGCCCAATCAGTCTTGCGTAAAAAAGTCAAACTCGATTTAATACTCGGATCGTTGTTAAAACATCTAATTTTAATCAATTCGCCCAAAGTATCAAAGCCATAATAGCCAACCAATTGTTCCAGTATGCTTTGAAGCGTAACACCGTGAAGCGGATCTTTTGAAGGTATTTTTTCCATAAGGCAAAAGTAAAGATTTCAAAAATAAAAACCGCCAATCAAGTAAGAAAGGCGGTTTAAACTCCGATACATCGGAAAAATCTATAACCAATAATTTAATTAAAACACAAACTTAAATCCGAAAGATAAAGGTGTTGTTAAGTTTGGCATACTTCCGCCCAAAGCATTAACATATATCGGATCGGCTGTGGCTACGTGAGCTAAAGAAAAATTGTTGATGGTTGTTTTGTCACCTCCATCTGGTTTGATTGTAGTAGAGGTGAAATTGGCCAAGTCATAAGAGAACTCTACAGAGAAATTTTTGGTGACAAAAAAGTCAAAACCTCCAGACATGGCTACACCAAATTGAGTTACCTTAGTATCAGCTTCTTTTTCTTTTCCTGAAATGATTGGCGTTGCTAATTGTCCAAAGAAATAAAAATTACCGGCGATGTTCCAATACTTTCTTACCAAAGGTTCTACAACCATTAAGCTAGTATTAGCATTAGTTACTGAACCTGTTTCCGATTTGATATTCATAATACCAACTCCAGCTCCAACAGCTACTGACGGTGTAACAAACGTTCCAACAATTGGAATTACCGATAAATTCGTGGCTGTGTTATCACCTGTTTTTGTTTTTTGGTAACCAAATTGTGATGTGGCAAACCATGCGCCTTGTAAACCTTTACTTTGTTCTTGTGCTTGAGCAGTTAAACCCAAAAAAGCCAAACCTGCTACTAATAATAATTTTTTCATCTTGATTTGTTAGTTTAAAATTATACCCCAAAATTAACGGTAAGATTTAGGGTAAAAACTGATATAAATCATTGTTTAAACATTTTTTTTATTGATAATTTCATCCCCATTTGAGTTCAGAATTAACCATTAGTTTAGTACATTTGCCATCCAATGTTGAAAATGATAAACATACTAAACAAGCGCGCCAAGTTCGATTACGAGATAATCGAAACCTACACGGCTGGTATTGTCTTAACCGGAACAGAAATCAAATCGATTCGCTTGGGCAAAGCCAATATAACAGAAGGATTTTGTGAGTTTCACAACGGAGAACTGTTTGCCATCAATACCCAAATAGAAGAATACTTATATGGCAATCAATTCAACCACAAAGCCAAAAGTGAGCGCAAATTATTATTGAATAAAAGAGAGTTGAAAAAACTTGAGAGAAGTATTGATACCAAAGGATTGACCATTATTCCGCTGAAACTGTTTACCAATGAAAAAGGCATAGCCAAATTGGATATCGGACTTTGCCGCGGAAAGAAAACGTATGACAAACGCGAAAGTCTTAAAGAGCAAGATGTTAAGCGCGATATAGACCGAATTAAAAAATCATTCTAATTTTTATTCTCCAATAAAGGCACGAAACGAAATTCCCCTAATTCGTGTTTCTCGAATTGGGTTTCATTTTTACGAATAAGCATAGTCATTACTTGTTCGCCTTCTCCTAAAGGAATAACTAACCTTCCACCTATTTTCAGTTGCGCCATTAAGGGTTTTGGAATAATTGGTGCGCCAGCCGTTACAATGATACTATCAAACGGAGCGTGATTAGGCAATCCTTTATAACCATCTCCAAAAGACAAATGCTTGGGACGAATCCCTAATTTAGGCAACAAAGCCGAAGTAATTTTAAACAATTCATTTTGTCTTTCCACCGAATAGACTTTGGCTCCTAAAGCTACTAAAACAGCCGTCTGATAACCCGAACCGGTACCGATTTCAAGTATTTTATCGTCTTTCTTTACCTTTAACAATTCAGTTTGAAACGCCACAGTATATGGTTGGGAAATCGTTTGACCCGCAGCAATAGGAAAGGCCTTGTCTTGATAGGCAAAGTCTTCAAAACTCGAATTCAAAAACAAGTGTCTGGGAATATTCCGAATGGCTTCTAAAACCTGTTTGTCTTTAATTCCTTTATCTTCCAACACTTTTACTAGTTGATTTCGAAGTCCTTTATGTTTATTGGTATCTTTCAATGTAGGTTGTGATTTATCCCGTAAAAATAGAAGTAAAAATTTCAATAAACAAATTCCAAATTCCTTTAAACTTTTATCCCGAATTTTCAGGTGTTAAACTTTTAAACTTTAAACTAAAATGCTACTTTTGATAAAATTTATCTTTATGCTTAAAGTTGGCGTTTTAGGTGCCGGTCACCTCGGAAAAATACACTTGCGATTACTACAACAATCTGAAAAATATGAGCTCGTTGGATTCTATGATGAAAACCACGAAAACGGAGCCAAAATTGAAGCCGAATTTGGATACAAACAATTCGATACCATCGCCAAATTAATCCATGCGGTTGATGTCATTGATATCGTTACTCCTACGCTTTCGCATTACAAATGTGCCAAAGTTTCTATCAAAAGTGGCAAACATGTTTTTATAGAAAAACCTATTGCTACAACTGTTACCGAAGCGGAAGAAATCATAGCTTTAGCCAAAGAATACAATGTCAAAGGACAAGTGGGACACGTTGAAAGATTCAATCCGGCATTCATTGCAGTAAAAGATCAAATCGAAAACCCAATGTTTATTGAAACCCATCGCTTGGCCGAATTCAATCCGCGTGGCACTGATGTTCCTGTAGTTTTAGATTTAATGATACACGATATCGATGCGATTTTGAGTGTTGTAAAATCTAAAGTAAAAGCGGTGCATGCCAGCGGCGTTTCTGTATTGAGTCAGTCTCCGGATATTGCAAATGCTCGTATCGAATTTGAAAACGGTTGTGTGGCCAATATTACTTCGAGCCGAATTTCCATGAAGAATATGCGCAAATCACGTTTCTTCCAAAAAGATGCTTATATCTCTGTCGATTATTTAGACAAAGTTTGTGAAGTTGTGAAAATGAAAGAAGCTCCGGAAGTTCCGGGTGATTTTGATATGATTTTGCAAAATGCGGAAGGTGAAAAAAAACAAATTTATTTCGCCAATCCCGAAGTAGCGCCAAACAACGCGATTTTAGACGAATTGGAAACTTTTGCCGATGCTATCAATAACAACACTACTCCAATTGTGACTTTGGAAGACGGAACCGAAGCTTTACGTGTGGCGTATATGATTATTGATAGTATGGAGAGCAGATAAAAATTGTTTCAAGTTACCAACCTTAAACTTGAAACCATAAACTTGAAACAAACAAACTTATAATAATGAATACAATTGCTGTAATAGGCGCAGGAACGATGGGTAACGGAATTGCTCATACTTTTGCACAAAGCGGTTTTACCGTAAAACTAATTGATGTTTCCGAAAAATCTTTGGAAAAAGGAATGGCAACGATTGCTGCTAACCTTGACCGAATGGTAACCAAAGGAACAATCACCGAAGAAGACAAGCACAAAACCATTGGCAACATCATCACTTACACCGATATCAACGACGGCGTCGTAGGTTGCGATTTGGTCGTGGAAGCTGCAACAGAGAACGTTGGTTTGAAACTCAATATTTTCAAACAGCTGAGTGACATTTGCGACCACAATGTAATTTTAGCCACGAATACTTCTTCGATTTCTATTACCCAAATTGCGGCACAAGTCATTCATCCCGAAAGAGTCATCGGAATGCACTTTATGAATCCGGTGCCGATTATGAAATTGGTGGAAATCATTCGCGGTTACAACACGTCTGATGAAGTGACTAAAATCATCATGGATTTATCGGTTAAATTAGGCAAAACCCCTACCGAAGTCAATGATTATCCTGGATTTGTAGCCAATAGAATTTTGATGCCTATGATTAACGAAAGTATCGAAACTTTATACAATGGCGTGGCTGGCGTAAGCGAAATTGACACCGTAATGAAACTCGGAATGGCTCATCCCATGGGACCATTACAACTGGCTGATTTCATTGGATTAGACGTTTGTCTTTCAATCCTAAACGTAATGTACGATGGTTTTAAAAACCCAAAATATGCTCCTTGCCCATTATTAGTAAATATGGTTATGGCCGGAAAACTCGGAGTGAAATCGGGCGAAGGTTTTTATGATTACTCAGAATCTAAAAAAGCTGAGAAGGTTTCGAAGCAGTTTATATAAAGTAAAAAGCAATAAGGGATAAGGGAAAAGTTGATAAGCTTATCCCTTTTTACTTATCCCTTTCAACTCAAAAAAATGAGCAAAATAATCCCTTTCAAAGCCGTTCGCCCTTCGCCTGATAAAGTGGCATTGGTGACTTGCAGAAACTACGATGATTACAGTTCGGCCGAGTTGGCAGCTTGGTTGAGTTTTAATCCGTATTCGTTTTTGCACGTAATTCATCCGGCGTATGTGTATTCGCAGAAAATTACTTTGGACAAACGTTTTAAAGGTGTTGCTCACAAATACCAAGACTTTAAGGAAGATGGCATTTTTATGGAAGAAGAAAAAGCGGCTTTTTTTTTGTATGAAATAAAATCCAAAACCCTTTCTTTTACCGGAATAGTCGCCGGAACTTCAATTGAAGATTACAAGAATAATGTGATTAAAAAACACGAAGATACTTTACAATACCGCGTAGAGTATTTTAAAGATTATTTGCACCAAACGGGTTTTAATACCGAACCGGTATTGATTACCTATCCCGATAATGAAACGCTAAATTCTTGGATAGCCGAAAAGAAAAAAAGTGCGCCAATTTATAACTATTCAACCACCAATAAAGAGCAACACCAACTTTGGAAAATTGAAAACGAAGCTGAAATTCTTTGGTTAACCCAACAATTTGAAAATATTCCTGAGTTATACATCGCCGATGGACATCACCGTTCAGCTTCAGCAGAATTGTTGTATGATGAAGACAAACATTTAGGCAATGAAAACCTAAATTATTTCATGAGTTTCCTAATTGCCGAAAGCAATGTCAAAATCTATGAATACAATAGAATCATTCGTGATTTGAATGGTTTTTCCAAAGAAGATTTTCTCGAAAAACTCTCCGAAAATTTCATCATTAAAGACAAGGAACAAGAATTGTGGAAACCACAAAGCAAATTTGAATTTGGGATGTATCTCGATGGTAATTTCTACGCTTTATTTTACAAGCAAGGCTCGAGCGCAAGCGAACAGGCGAAGCAAAACAATCAACCTTCTATTTTAGAAAATTTAGATGCTCAAATTTTATACGACAAAGTCTTGCAACCACTATTAGGAATAGAAGATTTGCGAAATGACGAACGCATCGAATACATTCCGGGAAAGCAATCAATATCGACCATAAAAGAATTGGTTGACGAAGGCGAATTTGAAGTTGGCTTTATGCTCTTTCCTTCTGACATAGCAGAAATCAAAGCCTTGGCGGATAACAATTTAATTATGCCTCCAAAAAGCACGTATATAGAACCCAAGTTCCGCAGCGGATTGATGGTTTATGAGTTGTAATTTAAAAATACGATTTACGAAGTACAAAGTGAAAAATCAAAAATCAGCATGTCAATACAAAATAACCTTCTCGAAATAAAATCCTCTATTCCAACACACGTGTCTTTGGTCGCGGTTTCTAAAACCAAACCTGTAGCCGATTTGATGGAAGCATATAATGCTGGCCAACGTATGTTCGGCGAAAATAAAATCCAGGAAATGACCGATAAATGGCAGCAAATGCCGAAAGACATCGAATGGCATATGATAGGTCACGTGCAATCCAACAAAGTGAAATACATGGTTCCATATGTGAAACTAATTCACGGTGTTGACAGTTTGAAATTGCTGAAAGAAATCAATCGCCAAGCGGTGCGTTGGAGAAAAAATATCAATTGCTTACTCCAAATTCACATCGCCGAAGAAGAAACCAAATTTGGACTAGACGAAAAAGAACTGGAAGAATTACTAAACGCCGAAGAATTTAAAAGTTTTACCAATATCAAAGTTATTGGGCTAATGGGAATGGCAACTTTTACCGATAA
>JBDLVY010000258.1:0-13162 GCA_039804545.1 Bacteroidota bacterium
CTTCAGCAGCATCAGCAGGATTGGTAGCACCAATTAAGGTTCTGAAATCTTCTACTGCGTTGTCTTTTTCTAAGATTGCTGCAACGATTGGTCCGCGTGTCATGAATTCTACCAATTCGCCAAAGAATGGACGAGCCGAGTGAACAGCATAGAATTTTTGAGCATCAGCTACCGTTAATTGGGTTAATTTCATTGATACAATTCTGAAACCACCTTCAGTAATCATATTTAATATTCCACCGATGTGTCCGTTTTCTACACCATCCGGTTTAATCATCGTAAAAGTTCTGTTTGTTGCCATTTTGATATGAATGATTTAAATTTGGGTGCAAAAGTAATGCTTTTAAATCATTATAAAAAAACAACGTTTATCAATTTTTGATAATTTTCTGCAAACTAAAATCCAAGCCCGAAGTAATCTTCACAAAATAAACACCACTGGGCAACTCACTGCCTGAAAGTAACAACTCATTAGTATTGGGTTGAATAGTTTGCAATACTTTCCCACTGATGTCAAATAATTGAACCAAATCGATAATAGTAGTGTGAGAAATCGTCCAATCAGAGGCTGTTGGGTTGGGATAAATTTTTAATTGAGCCAAACTATTTTCCGGATTCGACAGTGTATTTATGAATACATAATTACCTGAGGTGCGTTCAAAAACTATATTATAAGTTCCGGCCAGTACAGGAATATCTTGTCCACCTTGGGTACCGGTTCCGCTAGGGAAAGCAGTACTGCCCCAATTTACCGCCCAAGAATTGTCTTTTCTGAATTTGACAAAACCATTGGTTAAGTTTAAGTTGAATATACTATAGCCAAAACCATTGCTTGTCTCTAAATCTGTATCGGCCACACCCCAACCATTGAGGGCATCACCTAATATTCCGATGCTTGGGTATTCAAAACTATAGGCACCGGTATTTCGGTTGAAGGTTACAAAAAATTCGCCTCCGTTTACCGGAATTGATGGTCCGTTTAAAACCGCAGTTCCACTCGGGAAAGCAGTACTTCCCCAAACAAAATTAGTGGCATTGTCCTGACGGAAATAGGCGTTTCCACTACTAAAATTAAAACCCGAAAGGGTATAGGTAATGCCGTCATTGGTTACCATATCCACATCTGGACCAACATATCCATTTTGAGAATCAACCGCCGGACCCCAAATCCCAATACTCGGAAATGCTGCTGTACCTACAAAGGTATAGGTGCCGTTTACTCTGTTAAAAGTCACGTTGTAAGTTCCTGCTACCGTTGGAATATTCTGACCGCTTAGCGTTCCTTGTCCGTTAGGGAAAGTACTGCCACCCCAATTGGTACCCCAATCATAATCTTGTCTAAATTTGACAAATCCGGTGGTTACCACTAGATTGGGAATACTATAGGTTATATTGTCAGTAGTAGAAAGGGTAATTTCCGGACCAATGGTTGGCGGCCATCCATTAACACCGTCTCCAACAATAGAAATGGTTTGAGCATTTACATTGCATACTAAAAGTAAAATAAATAAGTGAAGTAGTTTTCTTTTCATATCTTCTCAATTTTAGAACTGGTAATTTTTTATCCTAAAATTAGGAAAAGTTATTTAAACACCTGCATCGGTGAATCAACGAAAACGTTTTCGTGTTGAAAACTAAAGGGTTATGAGCGTGAAATAGGGCGATAAAGGCTTCAAATCATTGATGAGTTTGTCTTTCAGTAAATCTCCGTTTTCAAGATAAAACGCACTAAAATTGTTCCGTCTTTCCTGCAGCGATTGATTGGGGAACAATTCGTTTTGTAATTCGAGGATACGCTCTAATTGTGCTGCGTAGATTTTTTTCTCGGCTTTGCACAATCTTTTTTCCAAGTTTTCTAAGCCTTTGAGTTGTTTAACTTCTTGAGCTTTTACTGCATTGCCAAAAGATTTGTCCGTTCCTGACGCCATTTGATGCAAAGCTTCAAACTGTTTTTTTAAATGTTCTTTTTGGACAGAAAAATCAAGATTGAATTGTGAGAACTCTTGTGTTTTATTGTTGAACAACACTTGTTGGTTTGAAAATAATTCTGCCCAAGAAAGGTTTAACTTCTCTACTTTTTGTATTTGCTTTTCGGTCGCTATTACCACAGAATTACGAACTAAAAGTATGGGAAACGCAATATGATTTGCTTCAAAATTGGTTTTTAATTGTAACCAATAAGCAATCTCACCACCGCCGCCAATGTAGCAAAGATTAGGTAAAATAACTTCTTGGTAAAGTGGTCGCAGGATTACATTTGGACTGAATTTCTCCGGATGGGTTTCTAATAATGTTAGGATTTCGTTTTCAGAAAAAACCAAATTAGTGTTGTTGATTTTGTATAGATTATCCTCAAAAACAATGCGCTCCCGAATGGTATCTTCTATGTAAAAAAGATTAATTGCTCTTGGGTTGACCTGTATGGTATAGTCATGCAACGCTTCATTTGTTTTGGTTACCTTTTGAAAAGAAGTTTGCTGGAGTAATTCTTCTTTAACAAAAGGAGCAAAACATTTTTTCAATGTTGCGTCATCTCCATCAAGGATTACCAAACCTTTGTCACCAAATAATTCGTTGGCCAAATAGCGCGTAGCATCGGCCAAATTAGAGTGCTTTAGATAGCTATTGTCAAATAAAGATTTCAAATAAGCGGCATTCTCACCTAAGCCCAATTCTTTTGCAAAAACGTCATAAACTTCGGCCAAACCTGCAGTAGACAATCGTCCAACCGGTCCGGAACTTTCTCTGTCCCATTTGATTTTGACGTTTTTAAAATGGAAATAATTGATTTCCTCAAAATCATGGTCTTCGGTCGCCATCCAATAAATGGGCACAAAATTATTGTCGGGATATGCTTGTTTTAAGTCTTTACACAAATTAATCACCGAAACAATTTTATACAAAAAATACAATGGTCCGGTAAACAAATTCAATTGATGTCCGGTTGTGATGGTAAAGGTTTTGTTGTCGGATAATAACGAGATGTTAGTTTTAGTAGCATCAGTAACCTTAAATTCTTGGTATTGATTTTCTAAGGCGTTAACTAAAGTTTGTCTATTGAAATGACCATTGAAATTTTGCTCTTTTTCCTCAATTTGCAATTTGAAGTTTTCAATATTGGGGAACCGATTGTACAAAGCTTTCAGTACAGGTTTCTCCTCCAAATAATCAACGATTAATTTAGAGAAATACCCCGATTTTTGATAGCTGATACAGTCGTTTGGCATAGTCGTTTTTTGTAAAAATAAGAAAAATAGAAAGCACTTAAAGTTGCTTTAAACTTTCAATTAAGGCGTGATTATGTTTCCGTACAAATAATCGTCACCCAAATAAAAATCGCTGTTTCCTTTGGTCATGGTCACTTTTTTAAGGCGAATGGTATGCTGAAAAAAGCCCGGTGTAGCATTGGTTGTAGTTACTTCAATAATACCAGTTCCTAAAGCAGAATCACCAGCATTAGCTGTCCAATCTTGGTTTAGTGAAGGAGTTGTTGGCACCGGAGTGGTACAGAAATAATTATTATTGATTGTTCCGGAGAATAATTTATAATTCACTTTATTGGTTGCACTGATATAAGCAGTTCTCGGAGTGGTGGTAACTTCATTTTGAAATAGAGTAGCAAAATCGGCTAAGTCTAAAACAAAGGCTTCACTGCTGTTGAAGTTAAAAATTCGGTTATCGCCCGAGCAAGTGCTTTTGGCTGCTTCATCATCAAATCCGAAAGCTAATGGACTTTGACTGGCGTTATAATTTCCAAATACAAAAGAGTTACCAGCATAAGTTTGGGTAGTACCGTCGGGTTTTAAAAATACGATGTCTTCAAAAACGATGTAATGTTTGTAGCCTGTAATTTGAGTTATACCGGTGGTTGAGTTAACCGACTTAATGGCGGTAGAGGTGATGTTAATAATACCTGAAACAGCGTTCCATTCTTCTATTACATTCGGAGTTGCAGCAGTTACGATATCACAAATATTGTTAGATGATGGCGCGCCATTATATTGTCTGTAAACCACTTCAACATCACCGCCAATTTCTACTTGGATAGGCTCGTTATCAGGTGTTTCATCATTTTCAAATGTCGTTGCCGGAATGGCTAAAATCATCATTTTAGAATCACTGATTTTATATAATATGTCTTTTTGAGAACATTTTTGAACCGCTACATCGGCAAAGTCGATGGTGTCAACGGTTAAATCACCATCATCACAGGCATTGATAAATAAGACTACAGCTAATAACCCTAAAATTCGTTTCATTGGAATGGAAATTTTTAGCAAAAATAAGTTTTTTATACTATTAAATTTATCTTTTATCATTTAATTAGGATACTCGTTTTATATTTGTACCATGCAAAATATATATCTCGATAATGCCGCTACAACGCCCATTCGTCAGGAAGTTATTGATGAAATGGTTAGCGTGATGCAATCTGATTTTGGTAATCCTTCTTCAACTCATAGTATTGGCAGAAGTGCTAAAGCTGTGTTAGAAACTTCTCGGAAAACAATAGCCAAATATTTGCATTGCAATGCTCAGGAAATTATTTTCACCTCGAGCGCCACTGAAGCTACCAACTGGATTTTGAGAAGTTCGGTAAAAGATTTCGGTGTCAAAAGGATTATAACTTCTAAGGTTGAACACCATGCCACATTGTACACCGTGCAAGCTTTACAAGAAGAATTTGGTATTACAGTTGATTTTATAAAAGTACAACCTGACGGAAGTTTAGATTATGTACAGCTGGCTGATTTGCTTTCGGTTGAAACCAAAACCTTAGTCACTTTAATGCATGTCAATAACGAAATTGGTGTGATTCATGATATTGCCAAAATAGGAGCAATGTGCCATCAAAATAAAGCGATGTTTCATTGTGACACGGTGCAATCTGTAGGTAAAACCGAATTAGATTTACAACAACTACCGATAGATTTCTTAGTCGCGAGTGCGCACAAATTTCATGGACCAAAAGGAATTGGTTTGGCATTCGTTAGAAAAAATTTGGTCTTGCAGCCGATGTTATTTGGTGGTGAGCAAGAAAAAGGTTGGCGAGCCGGAACCGAATCGGTACATCAAATTGCGGGCATGGCCAAAGCCTTGCAGTTGTCTCATGATCATTTGGAAACAGAGAGAAATTATATTGCTGATTTGAAACAATATTGCATTCATGAGTTGCAAAATGCTTTTCCGTCTATAAAACAAAACGGAGCAGCTACTTTTTATAATATCCTCAATGTAATGTTGCCGTTTTCACCCGAAAAAACAACCATGATTTTGTTTAATCTTGATATGAAAGGTATCGCGGTTTCTCGTGGTAGTGCCTGCCAAAGCGGAAGTGCCAAACCATCTCATGTATTGGCAGAAATGTTATCTGAAGAAGATTTAAAAAAACCGAGTTTGCGTATTTCATTCAGCCATTACAATACGAAAGAAGAAATTGATTATTTAGTTAAAGTTTTAAAAGAAATGTAAAACAATATGTGTTTTTCTTTCAAAAAGATTAATTTTGATTCATCAAAAACAAAAAAAATATGAAAAAAATTGCATTAACATTGATTATTGCCTTAGGATTAACTACCTCAATTTCTGCACAGAAGAAAGGTGATCTTGAGTTTGGGTTTAATATTGGGTATAACAATTCTACTGTTTCAGATACCTATGAATCATCAGATGCCGGCGCCGGTTTGAATATAGGTGGTTCAATGGATTATTACTTTTCAAACTCTTGGAGTATTAAAACAAAATTAATCTATGACCAAAAAGGATGGGATAATGGATACATTCAGGATAATGGCGGATTTGCTTTCGTAACCGATTATAATTTGAATTACTTAACGGTTCCGGTTATGGCCAATTGGCATTTTGGGAGCAATAAGAATTGGTTTTTAGAATTCGGACCTTATGTTGGTTTTTTGCTTAATGCAGAAGAAACCCGATTTGGAACAGATGTTACAGATTTTTTCAACACTACAGATTTTGGTTTGGCTTTAGGTATTGGTGTTAAAATCCCATTAAATGACAAATTGAAATTGTTCTTTGAATATGAAGGTCAAGGTGGCGTTAATGATATTCTTCAACAAAATGATTATTCCGCAGTAACCAATAGTCGTTCTAGTATCAATGTTGGTTTGAACTTCTTGCTGAAATAATTTATACAGTACACATAAAAAAAAATCTGCCTTTGAGCAGATTTTTTTTTTGACAATTCGTAATGTTATTTTTTAGCTGCGGCTTTCTTTTTGGCTTTTTCCTGCTTTTTGAAATAACCTCTGAATAAGAAGTTGCTTTTTAATGCTTCCAAATTTTCATTAAGTTTTTTACTGGCTTCATTGATGTTGGTCATAGTCGAATCGATTTTTTTTACCAGTTTTGGATCGTTTGACAAATAATTGATTGCCCCTTTTCCTTCTTTAATGTTTACAATGGTTGCATTGAGATTGCTGACTACTTTATTGATTTCCTGACTTGAAGAATCTAAATTCGTCACTACTTTTCTGATTTTATTGCCCACCACAGTATCTTTCAAAACACCAATGACATTGTCTTTGTTGTCTAAAGCAGCGATTTGTTTGTTTAGATTGTCCATGGTTTGGCTTGTTTTTTCACTCGTAACCCTTAGGTTGTGTATGGTAGCTTTTAGATCTTTGGCCATTACTGTATCTTTAAGTAATACGCCAATAGTGCCTTTTCCTTGATTGATTTCATTTGTAATTTTGAGTAAATCTATTGTCAGTTGGGCCGCATTTTGATTGGTTACATTCAAAGTGGTTAGCATATCGTCGGTTCGAACTCGATTACAGGATTGAATTACATCGCCGGGTTTGACTGCCGGCATATTGCCCTTTCCTGGAATAATATTGATGATGACACTTCCGACCAAACCATCAGAACCTATAGTGGCAATGGCATCTTTTTTAATGTGTGGAAAGATGGCTTTGTCTATTTGTAAGTCAACGCTGATGGTCGAATCATTAATGATTTCAATTCTTCTAACAGTGCCAACATTGATTCCGGAGAACCTGACGTTGTTACCCAATTGCAATCCGCCTACATTGTTGAAAACGGCTTTTAGGTGTTCGGTTTTGCCAAACATTTGTTGTTTGTTTCCAATAAAATAGATGGCTAAAATAAAAAAGCTCAGGCCAATGATGACAAATACTCCGAGTCTAATTTTTTGGGTGGCTGTTTTTTCCATGGGTTAATTTACTTAAAGAAGGCTTTGATTTTTGGGTCTTCTGAAGCTGAAAGTTTTTCAAAAGTACCTTCGGCATAATTGATATTGTCGATTAGTAAAATCATCCTATTGGCAATAACTCTTGCACAATCTACATCGTGGGTGATGATAATAGATGAAGTATTGTATTT
Source organism: Bacteroidota bacterium (assembly GCA_039804545.1). Classification (GTDB taxonomy): domain Bacteria; phylum Bacteroidota; class Bacteroidia; order Flavobacteriales; family Flavobacteriaceae; genus Flavobacterium. The sequence continues at coordinate 7,366 of JBDLVY010000258.1, forward strand.
CTTCTGAATTGTCATCATCAATAGTATGATTTCTTTGGAGGTAATTGGGTCCAAACCCGTTGTGGGTTCGTCGTAAAGTATAATTTTAGGTTGCAAAATTAATGTTCGTGCCAAAGCAACTCTGCGTTTCATTCCGCCCGATAATTCACTGGGCATTAAATCAATGGCGTGTACCAAACCAACATTTTCCAAAGCCTCTATTACCAATGGTGCGGTATCTTCAATGATGCCAAATTTTTTGGTGTGGCGGCGCAAAGGAAATTCTAAATTTTCTCTAACCGACATTGAATCGTACAAAGCACTGCCTTGAAACAAGAAACCAATTTCTGTGCGCAACTCATCCAATTCCCAATGTTCGAGTTGGTTGATGTCTTTACCCATTACAGTAATTGTTCCGCTGTCAGGTTCTTCTAAGCCAATCAAACATTTAATCATCACCGATTTGCCCGAACCCGATTTGCCCATGATAACCAAGTTTTCACCTTCATACAACTCCATGTTGAAGCCTTCAAGGACATGGTTGTCTCCAAAGCTTTTTCTGAGGTTTTTGATTTCTATGATGGTTTTTTTATCCATTGGACTAACCATAAAAAATGTTGGTGACAAATACCGCAATAAAGTCAATTATAAACAATAACATCGAGGTATAAACAACTGCAGAATTGGCTGCTAATCCTACACCTGCTGTTCCTTTTTTACAATTGTAGCCTTTGTAACAACCAACCAATCCTATGGCAAAGCCAAAAAAGAATGTCTTAAAAGTGGTTGGAATCAAATCACTGAATTGCAAACTGTCAAATACTTGATTAAAGTAGAGTAGGAAGGAAACATTTCCTTTAATGTTTTCCACCATTGCAGAGCCAATAATAGCGATGGTGTCTCCAAAGAAAACCAATATGGGCAACATCATGGTAGTGGCTAAAATTCGGGTGACTACTAAATATTTAAACGGATTGGTTCCTGAAACTTCCATAGCGTCGATTTGTTCGGTTACACGCATCGAACCCAATTCGGCACCAATACCCGAACCAATTCTTCCGGCACAAATCAAAGCAGTAATGATAGGACCAATTTCTCTAATGATTGAAATGCTTACCATTGATGGTATCCACGAGACGGCTCCAAATTCTTCAAGAGTTGGGCGCGATTGTAATGTAAATACCAAACCGATAATAAAACCGGTTACGCTGACCAGCAACAAAGAACGATTGCCCATATTGTAACATTGGCGTAAAAATTCTTTAAGCTCGAAAGGTGGATTAAAAAGTTCTTTAAAAAATCGGGAAGTGAAATAGGAAAGTTCACCAATTTCAATTAACAAGTTCTTAAGCGACTCTACTACTTTGGAATTGTTTTCCATAGATTGAAATTAAGCAAATATCCTTATCAAATTTAAGGAATTTTGAGGAGAACACCTATTTAAACCAACAAAAAATCCACTATATCAATAAGATAAAGTGGATTTTCTGAATTCTGTTTAATTTCCGGTTATTTTTCTAAAACCATATATTCCCAAGGTTTTAATGTAAAAAGGTCATCGCCTTTAAGCGTAATTTTTTGATCTGAAAACACTTCAGTGTAATCTCCTTTTTGGAATTTGGAATTGAGTTTTACAGTAGTTGGTTGGTCGCTATAATTCATAATTACAATTACTTTTTCTTTGTCTTTTGTTCGTGAAAATGATATCACTTGCTCCATTTTATCGCTATAAATACGCACCATAACGCCACCTTCTTTACCATTCCAAAGTGCATGATTGCGATGTTTTAAATCGAATAGTTTTTTGAATAACCCTTCATAAGGCATTTGACTCCAATCAATTAAATCTTTGTCGAAAAATTTAAGCGAGCGGTCTAATCCGGCTTCTTGTCCGCCATATACCAATGGCATTCCATTGATCGTTCCGGTCAACACTATAGACGCTTCTAATCCGTCACCAAAATTATATTTCATGTTCTTGTTCCAGGAATTCATGTCGTGGTTATCGGTGAAAAGCATTCTGTAGCCATCACGCGGGAATGTGCTTACATCGTGTGCCATGTATTCTACCAAACCGCCCATACTTTTTTTGTCTCTGGTAACCGCTACCATTTTATCAAATAAGGTCCAAGAATAAGTCATGTCGAAAGCTTTTTTATGCAAATCACGAGATTCCCATTCACCCAACATAAAAACCGGTTTTACAGCATCCATTTCGGCTCTTGCATTGTCCCAAAAATCGGTTGGAATAAAACCTGCCGTATCGCAACGATACCCATCTATGTCAAAATCTTTCACCCAATACACTAAGGCTTCGGTCATGTATTTTCTAAGTTCGGGTTTTTCATAATCAAAATCAATTACATCATCCCAATCATACCATGGCGTAGGTTGGAAATGACCTTCTTCGGTTTTGGTATACCAATCCGGATGGTCTTTTACTAATTGATTGTCCCATGAAGAGTGATTGCCCACCCAATCAATGATGATGTGCATTCCCATGCTGTGGATTTTGTCTACCAAATGTTTGAAATCTTCTTTGGTTCCAAATTCAGGATTGACTCCATAATAATCTTTTACCGAATATTCGCTGCCTAAGGTTCCTTTTCGTTTTTCAACCCCAATAGGATGAATCGGCATCAGCCAAATGATATCAATTCCCATGGCTTTTATTCTCGGCAAATGAGCTTCAAAAGCTTTGAAAGTGCCTTCAGGTGTAAACTGCCGAATGTTGGCTTCATATATTGTCGCATTTTTGCTCCACTCTGGATGTTTGACTTCAACGAATTCTTTGGGTTGGTAGCGAGAATCGGTGGTTTCTGCGTTTTTGTCTTTGATGCAGCTTATAGAAAGTAAACTTAAAGCTAATAATAAAATTTTGTTGGTTGGTTTCATTGTTAAGGAATTAGAAAAACTAATTTAATAAAAAAACCGAAACTGTTGCCTCGGTTTAAATTATTTTCTTGATGACTCTAAGTCGGTGAGTATGTCGGTTTTGTTCGGCATTATAAATCCCTAAATGGTCAAGTCTGTCAATTCTGACTTTACCGCTGGCATGAATGATATAGTTGTTTTCCATCATAATTCCAACATGAATAATTTTACCTTCATCGTTGTCAAAGAAAGCCAAATCACCGGGTTCACTTTCTTCAATAAAGCTCAATGCATCGCCTTGAGTGGATTGTTGAGAAGCATCACGCAATAAATGATAGCCATTCAATTTGTACACCATTTGCGTAAAACCGGAGCAGTCAATTCCGAACGGAGTTTTGCCTCCCCAAAGATATGGAGCATTCAAATACAAGTAAGCCGTGGCAATCAAATCAGACTTGGCTTTTACACCACTGGTTCGCATGCCTTCAAATTCAAAACCTTCTATATTGATGTCATTGTGATTCAGAAATGAAAGGGATGCGCCAAGAGGAATAGGCAAGAGCAAGTTTTTGGCATTGGTAGCATATTCCACCAAATCCGAATTCAGGATGATTGCATCTTTGGATAAGTCTTTGAAGTTTTTTTCTGAGATGACTTGGTATTGCTTAGAATCAACCCAACCTTCATAATCGTCATATTGCAATTTGATTTTGGCCCATTGGTTCAGCTTTTCCAATACTTCAAAATGCTCTCCAAACAAAACCTGAGAAACGATTTCGCTTCGATCACTAGGTTCGGCTCGTAGAGGAATTATGGCTAAGTTACAAATGGCAAACATCTAAGTCAATTATGAATTATGAATTATGAATTACGAATTAATCAAGCCGCAATTCATAATTCGTAATTATTTTAAATTCTTTCTATTACTATAGCAGAAGCACCACCGCCACCGTTGCATATAGCTGCGGCACCGATTTTTGCATTATTTTGTTCTAAAACGTTAATTAATGTCACAATGATTCTAGCACCGGAACATCCTAGTGGATGGCCTAAAGATACTGCACCTCCATTGACATTAACTTTATCGTTGTCTAAACCTAAGATTTTAGCATTCGCCAAACCAACCACTGCAAAAGCTTCGTTGAATTCGAAATAATCTACATCAGCAATAGACAAACCTGCTTTTTCAAGTGCTTTTGGTATTGCTTTGGCCGGAGTAGTGGTAAACCATTTTGGTTCTTGCGCTGCGTCGGCGTATGATTTGATATATGCTAATGGTTTTAAGCCTAATGCTTGAGCTTTTTCTTCACTCATTAAGACCAAAGCTGCAGCACCGTCGTTGATGGTAGAAGCATTGGCTGCCGTTACGGTTCCGTCTTTAGTGAATACTGCATTTAAAGCAGGGATTTTATCTAATTTTACATTAGTGTATTCTTCGTCTTTAGAAAACACAATCGGTTCACCACGACGTTGCGGGATTTCAACTGGTACTACTTCATTGTCAAATTTACCTTCTGACCAGGCTTTCGCCGAACGTTCGTATGATTGAATGGCAAAAGCATCTTGTTCTTCTCGGGTAATTTTATATTCTGAAGCACACATATCGGCACAAACTCCCATGGCATTTCCATCATATGCATCGGTTAAACCGTCTTTTTGCATGCCGTCAACCATAGTGGTTGGGCCAAATTTCACGCCGTTTCTCAAATGAACGTAATGCGGAATCAAACTCATGTTTTCCATACCACCGGCTACTACAATTTCGGCATCACCATTCATGATGGCTTGCGCTCCTTGCATTACGGCTTTCATTCCTGAAGCACATACTTTATTGACAGTTGTTGTTGGAACAGTGTTGGGTAAACCAGCAAATATAGCCGCTTGGGTTGCCGGAGCTTGACCAACACCTGCTTGTACTACATTGCCCATTAAAACTTCGTCTACTAAGTTTGGGTCTAAATTGATTTTATTTAAAGCACCTTTGATAGCAACGGCGCCTAATTGTGTCGCAGTAACAGTAGATAAACTTCCCATGAAACTTCCGATAGGAGTTCTGACAGCTGATACAATAACTACTTTTTTACTCATAATGTTTGTTGTTTTATTCCGCTGCGTTGCGCTCCATGCAGTTCAGCACAGCCTCGTTTGTTTGTATTGCAAAACTAAACTTTTATTGCAAAATAATGAATTGTAAGGCCAATAAATCTTTAATTATTGCGGATTAAGCAGAATATTACGGCCGTAGTTTATTGATAGTGAACTTATTTTGGGATTATTTATTTTTAAATCTAAAAAAAGAAATGAAATAGTTGTAAATTATAGAATGATAAATTACATTTGCAACCGCTTAAAGAAAATGTTCTTACACAAAATTGAAAATTTAGGAGAGGTGCCGGAGTGGTAACGGAGCAGATTGCTAATCTGTCGACGGGTAACCGTCGCCAGGGTTCGAGTCCCTGTCTCTCCGCTCTCGGGGTGTAGCGTAGCCCGGTCATCGCGCCTGGTTTGGGACCAGGAGGTCGCAGGTTCGAATCCTGCCACCCCGACAATTTTCAAGACATTTTTTTTGCATGGTTCCATAGCTCAGCTGGATAGAGCAACTGCCTTCTAAGCAGTAGGTCGAAGGTTCGAATCCTTCTGGGATCACGAATAAATCAAAACCCGAAAATTAAAATCAGAATGAATTCTGTTTTTAATTTTCGGTTTTTGATTTTCAAAGCGGAGCTTTGAAGGATGTTGCGAAGCAAAATCCTATTAGTGATCACTTCATTTTATCCAAAAATAAATAATCTTGAAATTAGTTTAAGCTTTGAAGGATGTTGCGAAGCAAACCTTGAGTGATTAAATGACAAACAATTTTTGAAGTAGTTTTATTTGTAAGATATTACTGGTTTAATACCAGTAGAGGTTACAAAGTTTATTCTACAGATTTATCCTTGTAGTA
>JBDLVY010000259.1:0-2925 GCA_039804545.1 Bacteroidota bacterium
ATTTCGTAGATGGTTTCGGCCACAAATTTACGGTCGGAACTTCCCCAACGTTTGTCTTTTTTTAAGGCACGAGCTACCACTTTATCGGCATATTCGCCTTCGTTGAAAATGGCGTTTAAGGAATCAATGGTGGTGTAAACTAAATTTCGATGTAATCGCATGTTGTAAAAAAAATAAGCGTGCAAAGATATTCCTTTTTTGTTATCCAAGCTTAAAATTAACACCCTAAAAACAGTTTGGAAACAGAATTCCCTATATTTGATTTGATTAATTTCTTCAAAATGAAACCTATTAAGCCGTTTATTGTTCTTTTTTTGATGTGGGCTATAGCCCCAAGTGGATTTGCCCAACCGTTTCAAATAGGCCATACCACCATTAATTTTACCGATACAAGCAGAAACAATCGGGTGATTGCCACAGAAGTGTATTATCCTTCAGACATTGCCGGTGATAATGTGGCGGTGACGGCTACCACTGGGACATTTCCGGTTTTGAGTTTCGGTCACGGATTTGTGATGACCTGGGATGCGTATCAAAATTTTTGGAGTGCTTTGGTGCCCAATGGTTATATCATGGTTTTTCCTAAAACAGAAGGTTCACTTTCGCCTTCCCATTTAGATTTTGGTAAAGATTTGGCCTTTGTTATAGACCAAATGACCGTTTTGAATAACGATGCGACCTCTGTTTTTTACAATAGAATCAGTACGATGAATGCCGTTATGGGACACAGTATGGGTGGTGGCGCTTCTTTTTTGGCGGCCCAATTGAATAGTAGTATTAAAACCTTAGTCAATTTTGCGCCCGCAGAAACCAATCCGTCTGCGGTAACTGCTGCCGCTGCGATTACCATTCCGTCTTTAGTTTTTTCGGGAGTTAATGATTGTGTTACGCCTCCCAATGTGCACCAAATCCCAATGTATAATGGCTTGACCAGCACTTGCAAAACCTTAATCAGCATCATAGGCGCAAGCCACTGTCAGATGGCCAATAATAATTTCTTTTGTAACGTAGGAGAAGGAACTTGTTCGCCACAACCCACCATCAGTAGAGCAGTGCAACAAGCTAAGATCAACAGCTATCTTTTGCCTTGGTTGGATTATCAGCTCAAGGGAAATTGCAGTCAGGGTACTTTATTTGACAATCAAATCACCACCGACACAGCCATTACTTTCCAAAAAAATTGTCTTCAATGCAATGGGTTGAGTGTAGCGGTTACCTTAACCGATAAGGTTATAAAAGTTTATCCGAATCCGGTGAATGATTATGTGACGATAACCGGAAAGACCGGTATGACTTATCAGGTAACAATACACGACGGTAATGGAAAAATGATTTCAGACCAAACCTTTACCACGTCAACCACTATTGAAACTTCCGGTTTAGCCGAAGGGACTTACTTTTATGCCATTGTCCAAGCCGGGAAAGTTATGGGTTCCGGAAAGATTATAAAATAGTTTGCTGACCATCAATTCGGCGCATCTCGATTTTTTCAGGGGCGTGAATAACCAATGGGAATTGCTCAATTTTCACCGAACTACTGTCTAAGCCAAATCCTTTTTCTTCCGACAAACTCATTTTCTTCATAATGAAATAGGTATTCATTACAATTTTCTCGAAGAAAGTCAAGTCGCTATCATTAGACAAGAATTTTTCAGACAACACAAATTTGAAGTCGCCGATGATGTTGTTTTTGTTGAGAGATTCGTATCGACTCGTGATATCTACTTCACCGCGATCTACCATTTCTTTGATTACTTGTTTGAACATTAAGTTGATTTTGGTAGGTTCACGGAAGCCCAGATAAAAATCGATTCGGTAAATATCATCCTTAACAATTTGGGTCACGCGGTATTCTTTTTTATACGGTTCACTCAAGACGTTAACGTGGATAAACCAATACAAATCGGCACGCTTAGGACGCTTTTGAAGAATAGAGTACATTACTTTTTCTTCTATTTCATCGCTTCGGTTAGAGTTGGTCATGTAAACCAAATGCGTAGCGTATTTTGGAATAGACAAATCAACACTCAACTCCGCAAGTACCTTTTTGTAATCGTCTATCTTGACAATTTTAGTGTAGTTTTTACTAATTTGTTTGGCCAAATACCAAGTAGCCATCACCCCAATTAAAGCAGAGGCAATGATTAAAGTTACAAAACCACCATGGATGAACTTAGGCAGAATGGCAGCCAAAAAGCTAAACTCGATAACCAAATAAGCCGTGATAATTGCTCCAATGATATACCATTTTACACGTTTCATGATCAGGTAGAAGTTGAGTAAAATAGTGGTCATGATCATGCAAAGTACGATGGCCAATCCGTAGGCATGTTCCATTGCACTTGACTTTTCAAAATACCATACAATTCCGATACAACCTAAAAGCAATAACCAGTTGATCGACGGAATGTACAATTGTCCTTTTAGCTCGGTTGGATATTTGATTTTTACTTTTGGCCAAAAGTTCAAACGCATGGCCTCATTAATTAAAGTAAATGAACCACTGATTAAGGCTTGTGACGCTATAACTGCAGCTAAAGTAGCGATGACCACTCCGACAGGTTGGAACCAATCGGCCATAATCAAATAGAATGGATTTCCGTCTTTTCCGCCTAATTGTTCTAAAGTTTGTCCTTCATGGGCAATTAAAAAAGCACCTTGTCCAAAGTAATTGAGCAATAACATGACTTTTACAAAAATCCAACTCACTCTGATGTTTTTTCGGCCGCAATGTCCCATGTCTGAATACAAAGCTTCCGCTCCTGTAGTACACAAGAATACCGCTCCTAAAACGAAGAAACCTTCCGGATGAATCAACAACAATTCATAAGCATAATAAGGATTGATAGCACTGAAGACAGAAAGGTCATTCATGACTTGAAGACTACCTAATACCCCTAACATGGTAAACCAAATTAACATCAT
>JBDLVY010000260.1:0-5327 GCA_039804545.1 Bacteroidota bacterium
GGTTTTGGCTACCATTTTAAAATTCTCCATAGTTCATGCTTTTGTCACCCTGAGCGCAGTCGAAGGATCAATATCAATTTCAATGACAATATCAATGTAGAATACTGTCATAAGTTCGGCAAAAATACACTAATTTTGCGGGTGAAGAATTCATTTGAAAAGAATAAATGTCAGATACTACAAATTGTAAATCCGAAAATTGGTATGCTTCCTGGTTTGAAACACCGTATTACCACATTATATACAAAGACCGAAATTACCGTGAAGCGCAAATCTTCATGGACAATCTTACCCATTATTTAAACCTGCCTGAAAAAGCCAAAGTTCTTGATTTAGCATGTGGTAAAGGCCGCCATTCTATATATTTGAACCAATTGGGTTTTGATGTTATAGGTGCCGATTTATCGGAAAACAGCATTACAGAAGCCAATAAAAATGCTAATGAAACACTGCATTTTTTAGTGCATGACAAACGCGAACCTTTTGAACAAAAGTTTGATGCTATATTCAATCTGTTTACCAGTTTTGGCTACTTTGAAAACGAGCAAGACAACCTGCAAACTTTGATTGCCATCAAAGAAAGCTTATCCGAATATGGTTTTGCAGTGATTGATTTTATGAATGTTTACACGGTTTTAGAAAATTTAATTCCGGAAGAGACTAAAGAAGTAGACGGCATAACTTTTCACATCAAACGTTATGTAGCCAATCATTTTATCATCAAAGAAATAGATTTTGAAACTGAAGGTCAAAAATTCCACTTTGTAGAAAAAGTAAAAGCTTACACCTTAGAAGATTTTCAACGCATGATGGACCAAGCCGGGATTTATTTATTGGATACTTTTGGCGATTATAAATTAAAGAAATTCCACAAGAATACTAGTGAAAGATTAATTATGATATTTAAGTAGGAAGCGGGAAGTTGGAAGCTTGATGAATTAGTCACTTACAACCCACAACTTATAACTTACAACTAAAATGAATTACATACTTCCTTTATTATCAGTTGTTTTTGGCTATGCAATTGCATTGATTGTTAAACCTAAAAAGAAGAACAATCTTAAGTTGTTATTGGCATTTAGCGGTTCGTTTTTGTTGTCAATCACTGTAATGAATTTGTTGCCCGAAGTTTATGAAAGTCACAACCACAACGTAGGGATTTTTATCATGGTGGGGATTTTGTTCCAAATCATTTTAGAATTTTTCTCCAAAGGTGCAGAACACGGACACGTACACGGACATGACAAAATAAAACAAATGCCATGGTTGTTGTTTTTTAGTTTGTGTATTCATGCTTTTTTAGAGGGATTTCCTGTTGGGCATCACCACGATTTGGCTTACGGAATTGCCATTCACCATTTGCCTATCGCTATCATCTTAACCACTTTTTTCCTCAATGCGGAATTGAATAAAACAGCTTTGTTTGTCTTCATGGCTTCTTTTGCCTTCATGACACCATTGGGAACGTTGGTTTCAGATACCGTGCCGGCAATTACATTATATTATTCTGAAATCACTGCTGTGGTGATTGGAATTCTTTTTCACATTTCGTCAACAATTATCTTTGAAAGCAGCGAAGGACACAAGTTTAATATTGCTAAGATTTCGATGATAATTTTAGGAATATTATTGGCTAGTTTTATTTAATTTTATCCTATCGTACAAATTAGTATCGATTTGACCCTACCAAAAAAACATCTAATGAACTTCACCAAAACCACTGAACAATCCTCACACTACGAAAGTCTTGAACAAATGTCGGTTCACGACTTGCTGTCCAACATCAACAACGAAGATAAAACAGTGCCTTTAGCGGTGGAAAAAGCTTTGCCGCAAATTGAAACTTTGGTAGCTCAAATTGTGGCCAAAATGAAAGTTGGTGGCAGATTGTTTTACATTGGTGCCGGAACTTCGGGAAGACTCGGCATTGTAGATGCTTCAGAATGTCCGCCAACGTTTGGTGTTCCTTTCGATTTGGTTAATGGTATCATTGCCGGTGGTGACAAAGCCATTCGCAAAGCGGTTGAATTTGCAGAAGATGACGCAGCCCAAGCATGGAAAGATTTAGTGGCCGAAAACATTACTCAAAATGATGTTGTCATAGGAATCGCGGCTTCGGGCACTACTCCTTATGTCATTGGCGGTTTAGAAAAATGCCATGAAAACAAGATCATTACCGGTTGCATTACTTGTAACGAAGGAAGTCCTCTAGCGTTAACAGCGCAATTTCCGGTAGTCGTTGTTGTTGGTCCCGAATTCGTAACCGGAAGTTCTCGTATGAAAGCAGGAACCGCACAGAAATTGGTTTTAAATATGATTTCTACAGCAACCATGATCCAACTTGGTCGCGTGAAAGGGAATAAAATGGTCGATATGCAATTGAGCAATGTAAAACTCGTTGACCGAGGCGTTCGTATGATTATGGGGGAAATTCCGGTGAATTATGAAGAAGCATCTGCTTTGTTAGAAAAACACGGCAGCGTTAGAAAAGCAGTTGAAGCTTACCATAATTAGCATGAAGAAAGCACTCCAAATACTGCTCTTTTTAATCTTTGCTACTGCCATTGGCATTTATGGTTATCGCAACTCTGTTCGAGCTTCTGTGGTAGCATATAAATCGGATCGCAATCCAGAGGATTATCCTAAAACCCTAGACAGTATCAGCAAAATTAGAAGCCAATTGAAAGGAAAAAATACGACTGAAATAGGGAAATCATTTACCAACCAACTGACGAATAAAATATTTCCATATTGGTACGGCACCGATTGGGATTTTAATGGTACAACACAAAAACCCAACGAAGGTAGTATTGCCTGTGGGTATTTTGTAACCACTACATTAAGAGACATGGGTGTTGATATCAACCGTGTAAAATTGGCACAATGCGCTTCTGAAGAGATGATTAAAAAGTTAGTTTCAGAAGACAATATTTATCGTTTTTCCAACAAGAACATTCAAGAATTTGAACAAACATTACAAGAAAAAGGCAACGGCATTTATGTTGTAGGATTAGACAATCACACCGGATTTTTATATTTATCCGAGGAAGGCAATTATTTTATCCATTCTAGCGGTGCTCGACCGTTTAAAGTGGTAAAAGAAAAGTTTATGGAATCTACATTATTAATGAAATCAAAATACCGAGTGGTAGGCAAATTGTCTTCGGATAAAGAACTGCTTTCTAATTGGACCCAATCCTAAAAGCTACATTACTATGAAAAAATACATCACCTTAGCCTTATTGTTTGTTTCAATATTCTCCTTTTCACAACAGATGAGTTTTGAAAAAGGAAGATTTTATCTTGGCGGTAACCGAATCGAAACTGCGGAAACAAAAAAATTATTAGCCACCAATGTCAAAGCCATTACATTATACAAACAGGCCAAATCAAAAGAAGCTTTGGGTGGATTTTTATTGGGTTTTGGAATCGGTTTGAGCGTTGGCGATTTAGCCATTGGATTGTTTTCAGATAAAGAGTATCCAACAGCCATGACTTATGTAGGTCTCGGTTCAATTGCCGTTTCAATTCCGATTTTATCCGGTAGAAAAAAACGGTACGAAGAAGCCGTTTCCCTATATAATTCAGAGCACAAAGAGTTGAAGTTGGGCGCTAATATTCCACTAGAATTCAATGCCATATCCAATCAAAATGGATTGGGTTTTCAATTAAAATTTTAAACTATGTCAATTAACAAAGCTTTACTAGACAAAGGAATTAAGTTCTTACTCTATGCTTTACCCTTAATGTTTATTGGTCCGAGTGTGATATATAATGCTTTTATCAATAAGCAAAATGTTTGGCATTGGTTGGTTTTAGCCGTAGGGATTTTCCTTAGCGGTATGGCAGTGTATTTTATGTTTAAAGGAATTAAAATTCTAACCGACGCTTTGTTTGAAAACGAAAAATAACAAAATATACTGTTATAAACTATAACCCTAGCCCGGATTGCAGCTGGCTACCCTGTAGCGCGGAAAGCCGGAAACAGCTCCCAATAAAGATGAAAAAAACAACATTACTCCTACTCGTTTTAACACTCGCTTCTTGTTCGCAAAAGGAACGCAACTGTCAAGATTTTAAGACCGGAACATTCGAATTTTCGCAAGAAATCAACGGAAAAAAAGTCACTTCAACTTTTACGCGAACTGAAACGCTTCAAATTGAAACCTTTAACGGCAAAACAGATACCGCTTCTGTACGTTGGGTGAATGACTGCGAATTGGTTTTGCAAAAACTACATCCAAAAACGATGAACGAAAGAAAGGCTATCAGTATGACTATTTTGGCTACTGACGAGAATAGTTATACTTTTGACTATTCATTTGTGGGCGATGCCAAAAAACAACGCGGCACTGTAACAAAATTGAAATAACCCCGTTTAACAGCTAAACTATACATCAAAAAAAATGGAAATTTTATTTACGCCCAACGCCTTAATGGCACTGCTAACTTTAACTTTTTTAGAAATCATACTCGGGATTGACAATATTGTTTTCTTGTCTATTGTATCCGGAAAATTAAAAGCTGAAGACCAACCCAAAGCCCGTCGTATCGGATTGTTACTGGCCATGGTTTTCAGAATCATATTGTTGTTTGGAATCACTTGGGTTTTGAGCTTACAAGACACCCTTTTACCTATTGATTGGGGATTTTTTGAAGCCAAGATTACTGGGCAAAGTTTGATTATTTTTGGAGGAGGTTTGTTTTTGTTATACAAATCGGTTTCTGAAATTCACCACAAATTAGAAGGTGAAGAAGAAGGCGAAAAAGGAAAAGCCAGCGGAACATTAAGTCAGGCGATTATACAAATTGCCTTATTGAATATCGTTTTCTCTTTTGACAGTATATTAACTGCTGTTGGTATGGTAAGCATGAAAGAACCGGCTGAAGGCGGATTTGGCTATGACGGTGCTTTGATAATCATGATTCTATCGGTAGTAATATCTATTATAATTATGATGATTTTTGCCGGTCCGGTGTCAAAATTTGTTAATGAGCATCCTACCATCCAAATACTTGGATTGTCATTCTTAATCTTAATTGGCGTGATGCTTTTAGCGGAAGGTTCGCATTTGGCTCATTTCCGTTTTGGTAATGATGTAGAAGTAACGAGTATTCCAAAAGGTTATTTGTACTTCTCAATCTTCTTCTCCTTGTTTGTTGAATTCCTAAACCTTCGAATGAAGAAAAGCAGAAATACCGTGAAGTTATACAATAACGAGATCGCAGATAAAAAGCTAAAAGACAGTGATATTACCAATTAATTTTTTAAATTATTTTTAAAATGGCTTTCTTCGGAAAGCCATTTTTTTTAAATTATTTTAATA
>JBDLVY010000261.1:0-2826 GCA_039804545.1 Bacteroidota bacterium
TAATCGGTTCGGTCTTAATGTTTTTTACCAAATCGGTTGCCGTTAAAATGTTGCCATTTGACAATAAAAACGAGTTCCAAGTCGTGATTGACATGCCCGAAGGAACCACTTTGGAAAGAACTGCCGTAGTGACTCAGGAAATTGCACAGTATCTTTCAACTGTCCCTGAAGTTGTGAATTATCAGAATTACATCGGTACTTCGGCACCCATTACGTTTAACGGTTTGGTTCGTCATTACGATATGCGTGGTGGTAGTAATATGGCCGATATTCAAGTGAATTTGTTGCATAAAGAAGATCGTGATTTACAAAGTCACGACATCGCTAAAATCGTGCGTCCCGAAATTCAAAAGATTGCCAAAAAATATACTGCGAATGTCAAAATTATAGAAGTGCCACCCGGACCGCCGGTATTATCGACTTTGGTTGCAGAAATTTATGGTCCGAATTATAAAGAGCAAATCAATGTCGCCAACCAAGTGAAAAGCATACTGGAAAACACCACGGATATCGTTGATGTCGATTGGATGACAGAGGACAATCAAACCGAATATAAATTGGTTGTTGATAAAGAAAAAGCGATGCTAAACGGAATCGCTCCGCAGCAAGTGGTAGGTAATCTGACTTATATTTTAAAAGAATACCCTATTTCTAATTTATACGATGAAAATTCAAATGATAATGTGGGTATTGTTTTATCTTTAGACGATAAGGACAAGACGAGTTTACAAGACATTCAAAGTCTAAAAATCAAAGGCAATCGCGGAAATGTAGTTCCAGTGAGTGATTTGGTCAAAGTGGTTCAAGATACTTTGCAGAAAACCATTTACCGCAAAGACCAAAAGCGAGTGGTGTATGTAACTGCAGATATGGCTGGCGATTTGGAAAGTCCGGTGTACGCGATTTTGGGAATGAATGAAAAACTGCAAAAACTGCAATTGCCGAAAGGTTATAAAGTCAATGAATTGTATATGGAACAACCATCTGATGAAAGTGATTTCACGGTAAAATGGGATGGAGAATGGCAAATTACGTTGGAAGTATTCCGTGATTTAGGAGCAGCTTTCTTAATCGTGATTGTGATTATTTATATGTTGATTGTGGGTTGGTTCCAAAATTTCAAAACGCCGATGGTGATGATGATGGCGATACCACTTTCGTTAGTTGGGATTGTACTAGGTCACTGGTTGTTAGGTGCTTTCTTTACCGCAACTTCATTTATAGGAATGATTGCTTTGGCTGGAGTAATGGTAAGGAATTCGGTCTTACTGATTGATTTTATCGAGATTCGATTGAAAGATGGCATTCCATTAAAGCAAGCCATAATTGAAGCCGGAGCCGTAAGAACAACGCCAATTTTGCTAACTACCGGAGCCGTTGTAATCGGAGCATCAATTATTTTATTCGACCCAATTTTTCAAGGTTTAGCGATTTCATTGGTTTTTGGTGCGATTGTTTCCACTTTACTAACACTAATTGTAGTGCCTTTGATTTATTACATCACTGAAAGAAAAAAATGGGAGCTTAATCCAACAGACACAAAAGAACAAGAACTTAATTCCTAAAGTTATGAAACTATTAATCGTTACTGCCATAACAGAATTTGAAAAAGACATCAAATCGATGCTGAAGGAAGCAAACGTCAAAGTGTTTAGTTACAGAAATGTGACCGGCTTCCGCGATGTTTCAGAAGAATTTATCGAGAGTAATTGGTTCGCCTCCGAAATGAATGAAACAGAATCTTTGCTTTTTTATGCTTTTGTAAAAAAAGAAAATGTGGATTTAATTTTCCAACTCGTCGCTGATTTTAATGCCAAACAAGAAACCAAAGCGCAAGTCAATGTAGCCTCACTAAATATCGAAAAATCTAATTAATTATACTACTATGAAAAACAGAATAGTCAGAGCTGTAGCGGGAACGTTTGTCTTAATCAGTTTATTATTGTCGATTTATATCAATCAAAATTGGCTGTGGTTTACCGCTTTTGTCGGAGCTAATTTATTGCAATCTTCTATAACCAAATGGTGTTTGATGGAAAATATTTTAGGCAAGTTAGGCGTTAAAGACTAATGACTAAGCCACCTTCGGGTGGTTTTTTATTGTTGTTATTTTTACAAAAGCATTACATTTGGTAACATTTTGATTATTCATTAGTCCAATTCACATCAAAAATTACTTTTATGAAATTAATAACCAAGCTAACTCTAAGTTTATTTTCTGCCCTATTGCTTATTGGTTGTAACCAAAAAGAAGCCGATTTTACCGACCCATTATTAACCAATAGAGACACAACGGTTAATCCCGGCGATGACTTTTTTATGTATGCCAATGGTGGTTGGTTCAAACGAAATCCAATTCCGGCAAGCGAAAGAAGCAACGGTATTTTCCGAACGATAGGCGATACTATCAATTCCCAAATAAAGCAAATTTGCGAAAAATCAGCCGAGATGACTGATGCACCTTCAGGTAGTAACGAACAAAAAATAGGCGATTTCTATGCTTCCGGTATGGATACTTTGCAAATTGAAAAATTAGGATTATCTCCTTTAAAAAAGGATTTGAATAGAATTAAATCCATAAGTGATGTACCGTCTTTACTAAATACCATTGCGTATTTGCATACGATTGGTGCCAATCCTGCGTTTTCTTTGTACGTAGGACAGGATGATAAGAATAGTGCTAAATATGCTGTTTTCCTAGGTCAAGGCGGATTAGGTTTGGGTAACCGTGATTATTATTTCAACACCGATAAGGAAACAGTAAACATTCGCACGGAATATGTTAAGCATCTGGAAAAAATGATCATGCTGATAGGAAAAAATGAG
>JBDLVY010000262.1:0-3985 GCA_039804545.1 Bacteroidota bacterium
AGAATATTTAGAGATGATACCGTCTGTAAATCCAATTATTGAAAGGTCTTCGGGAACTTTTTTTCCTAATCGGGTTGCTGTTTTTATCGCGGTAACCGCAAAAATTTCGTTTACTGCAAAAATGGCGTCAATGTCGTTGTTCAAAATCAAAGCTTCAATAGAAGATTCAAAGTTATCGGTATCTTCAATTTTTAAAATTAGATTTTCATCAACCGAAATATCATTGTTTTGAAGTGCTTTTATGTAACCTTCAGTTCTTAATTTACCAACACTTACGTAATCTATTGTGGTGAGAAGTGCGATTTTTTTAAATCCTTTATCAATGAGATATTGGGTAGCATTAAAGGCAGCTAAATTGTCGTCGATAATTACTTTATCACAAAGAATATCATTTGTAATTCGATCAAACATTACCACGGGCATTCCTTGATTGATTACTTCAGTTATG
Organism: Bacteroidota bacterium; assembly: GCA_039804545.1. Classification (GTDB taxonomy): domain Bacteria; phylum Bacteroidota; class Bacteroidia; order Flavobacteriales; family Flavobacteriaceae; genus Flavobacterium. The sequence continues at coordinate 449 of JBDLVY010000262.1, forward strand.
TGGTGAAAGTCACGTTTTTGTTGGGTTTCTTTAGATAATGACATGATAAATCCATCAATACTTCCATTAGCAAGCATTTCCATGTTGATTACTTCTTTATCGAAAGATTCATCCGAAAGGCAAACAATAACATTGTATCCTTTTTTGTTGGCTACATGTTCTACACCGCTGATTACGGTTGCAAAAAAATGGTGAATTATTTCGGGGATAATAATGCAAATCGTTTTCGACTTTCTGTTTTTTAAACTAAGTGCAATATTGTTGGGTTTGTAGTTGTATAATTTGGCAAATGCCTGAACTTTTTGTCGGGTATCTTCGCTTATTTCCAAACTGTTTCTTAAAGATTTTGAAACGGTAGAAATAGAGACGTCAAGTTCTCTGGCAATTTGTTTAAGTGTGACTTTTCTTTTCATTTTGGAAGTGTGGTAAATACTGTTTTCTGAATAAAGATATATGTTATTTTTTATTATGTCAATTTTAACCTTAAAATAATGAAATTATGGAAAAGTTTTCAACACGAAAACGTTTTCGGTTCAGATTTAACAGGCGTTTATTCTGTATATTCATATTTTTACATAAATTTAACATTCGAAGTAAAATTACAAGCACAAAATTAAATTTTTAACCTAAACAAAACGTATGAAAACAATTTACAAAAAGTTGTTATTTTTATTCCTGCTACTGCCTTTTAGTGCTCTGGCTCAGAGTACTTTAAGTGGTGTTGTTACTGATGCCGGTACCAAACAACCTTTGCCGGGAGTAAATGTAATTGTCCAAGGTGCTAACAGCAGCACCTCAACAGATTTTGACGGAAAATTCCAACTTGGAGGCCTGAAAAACGGAGACAAAGTGGTCTTTTCGTTTATCGGGTATGATTCCCAAACGGTAACTTATTCCGGACAAAAAACTGTTAACATCAGCTTAAATGAAAGCGCAAATCAACTACAAGAAGTTGTAGTGCAAGTGGGTTATGGAACTGTGAAGAAAAAAGATGCCACAGGTTCAGTAACAACCATTGGCGCAAAAGATTTTAACAAAGGATCTAACGTTACAGCTGAAAATTTGCTTAATGGTAGAGTAGCCGGTTTGACTGTAAATGCCGGTGGTGGAGCTCCAGGGTCAGGAACTCAAATCAGAATTAGAGGTGGTGGTTCCTTATTTGCTTCTAATGATCCTTTAATCGTAATTGATGGATTGCCTTTAGATTCTCAAACGGTTGTTGGAGCAACTTCTTTCTTAGCTTCTTTGAATCCAAATGATATTGAAAGTTTTACAGTATTAAAAGACGCTTCTGCAACTGCTATTTATGGTTCAAGAGCATCTAACGGTGTAATTATTATCACTACTAAAAAAGGAGGTAAAAAATTAGCTGTTGAGTACAACTTCCAATACGGTTCTGGAAAATTAATTGATAAAGTTGATGTATTTGGTGCAGATGAATATCGTGCTTTAATTCAACAAGTAAGACCAGGAGATGTTGGTTTGTTAGGTACTGCTAATACAGATTGGCAAGAAGAAATCTACAGAAGAACAGATTTCGTAGATAACACGATGTCTATTAGAGGTAACTTGTTTGGGAAAATCCCGGCACGTTTGTCATTTGGTAATACCTTTCAAGAAGGTTTAAGATTAACCAATGATTTCACTAGAAATACAGTGTCAACTACTTTGAACCCTAGCTTCTTTAATGACCATTTGAAAATTAGATTGAGTGCTAATTATTCGAATGAAAAAAGTCGTTTTGCTGACGGTGTAGAAGGTGATGCCATTAGATTTAACCCAACTCAACCAGTATATGACAGTGCTTCTCCTTATGGAGGATTCTTTGAATATTACAACCCTTCTAATAATGAGTTAACATTAGGGGCAAGAAACCCGGTAGCTCATTTGTTACAAACTAATGATAGAGGTGTTAATAACAGATTCTTCGGAAATTTTGAAGTAGATTATAAATTCCATTTTTTACCTGCTTTGAGAGCGGTTGTTAATGTTGGTTTTGACGAGTCTAACGGAGAAAGAAGAAAAAACATGAATGCTGACGCAGCTTCTGCACCTAGTAACAATAACGTACCTTATGGAAAAAGTGAGTACGAAGAGGGAATGAAGAGAAATAAATTGTTTGATGCTTATTTAGTATACACTAAAACTTTCGGAAAACTTGATTTCGAATTACAAGGTGGATATTCTTATCAAATCCGTCAAAGTGAAAACTCGTTTACCGGTAACATTTTAGATCCTAACTATTTGCCAAGTTATGCAGATACCGTTAGAGATACTGACAATGTTTTGTTAGGTTATTTCGGAAGAACAAAATTCTCTTACAATGACACATACTTATTAACCTTTACAATGAGAAGAGATGGTTCTTCAAGATTCCCGGTTAATAACAGATACGCTAATTTCCCTTCTGCAGCTTTTGCTTGGAAATTGAAAAATGTAGCTTTCAAAGATTCTAAAACAATTTCTGATTTGAAATTGAGATTAGGATATGGTATCACCGGTCAACAAGAAATTGATGATGTGAATGCTAGAAATGCTTACTTGCAACAGTATTCTATAGGAGGTGGTGCCAGTCAATATACTTTTGGTTCCTCTTCAACTCCAATCGCCATTTCAGCAGCTTACAACCCTAACTTAAAATGGGAAGAAACTACAACTTATAACGTTGGATTAGATTATGGTCTATTTGGTGACAGAATTACAGGAGCATTGGATGTATTTTACAAACAAACGGATGACTTAATTGTTAGAGCGGCAGTTCCTGATGGAAGTAACTTCTCAAATGTTGTTTACCAAAATATAGGTAGCTTCACTACTAAAGGGGTTGAGTTTTCAATTAATGCAGACATTGTTAAAAAGAATGATTTCAACTGGAATGTTAATTTCAACGCCACTAAATTTGAAAGAAGAATCGATGAGTTAGCCTTTGATTCAAACATTTATTTAGGTGGAACCGGTGCCGGAACAGGAGGAACTGCTCAAGTTCACAGTGAAGGATTTACCCCATTCTCATTCTTTGTTTACAAACAATTGTACAATACAGCAGGGCAACCAATAGAAGGTGCTTACGCTGATTTGAATGGTGATGGAATCACAAATGGTGATGACCGTTACGTGTATAAAAATCCAGATCCTGATGCTACTTTTGGTTTTGCATCGAATATGAATTATAAAAACTTTGATTTCTCATTCAATTTAAGAGCGAGTGTTGGGAATCGTATTTTCAATGCAGTAAATGCTGGTAGAGCTCAATATGACAACCTACAAGACAATACGGTAATTGCTAATATACCAACCTCTGTATTAGGTACTAATTTCAATACAACTGCTGATGTGGTTTTATCTGATTTGTACATTGAAAACGGATCATATTTGAAATTAGACAATATCACATTAGGATATACTTTCCCTAATTGGATTGACGGAAAAGCTTCTTTAAGATTATCTGTCGGAGCTCAAAATATACTTACAATTACAGATTATTCTGGATTAGATCCTGAGATTAATAACAATGGTATTGATAATACCATTTACCCA
>JBDLVY010000263.1:0-3161 GCA_039804545.1 Bacteroidota bacterium
ATTTTGCCCAAAGATCTTTGTATTTTTCGTCTTTTAGCACCAATCCTTGTTTGGTCCAATGTTTTAAATCTTTGTAAGTTGCAAAACAGAGTCTTGCTATTTTTCCATCATAAGAAGTATAGGTCATAAAATAGCTTCCGTCTGGACATTCAATTACTCTTGGATCTTCTACACCACCTTTCCATTCATAGTCATTCATGGTATCATTATCAGGGAAAAAGATAGGTTCGGCTTCTTTTTTAAAATGCAAACCATCTTCACTAATTGCCAATCCTAAACGCGAAGTCATTTGGTTGTCCTGCGCTCGGTAAATGAGATATACTTTATTGTCTTTTACAATGGCAGATGGGTTGAGTACATTGCGTTCTTCCCAATTAACCAATGATTTGCTCACCGGACAATTAAAAGTTTGTTTAGCGTTAGGCGATAAAATAGGATTAATACTATCGGTTTTTATGAAATCAACTAGCGCCCAATTCGGTTTAGATTTCTGGGCTGCCATGTTATTGCTAGTCAGAAATACAATAAATACAAGTAAACGAATTAATTGTTTCATAAATTTGGGAAGTAATTATTTTGAGGCCTTATCCATATAATCTATGGTAAGATTAGCCATACTTTTCATGCCCAGAACAAACCCACTTTCGTCAATGTAAAAATCAGGGGTATGATGCGAAGGCATTTCTTCGGCTTTTTTTCCTTTTGGCATCCCACCTAGGAAAAAGAAAAGGCCAGGAATTTTTGCTTGGTAGAATGAAAAATCTTCAGCACCAGTTACGGCTTCCGTTAGAATTACATTTTCTTTTCCTGCTGTACTTTCAAGTGTTGGAACCATTTTTTCAGTTAGGCTCGGGTCGTTGTATGTAATCAGTGTTTTCTTTGTAATGTCTACTTCTGCAGTTGCTCCGGCGCTTTCGGCAATGTTAGTAGCGATTTGTTTCACTCTGGAGTGAATATAATCTTGCGCTTTGCTGTCAAGAGTTCGAATGGTACCACTCATATTTAATTCTTCAGGAATAATATTACTTCGGATACCTGCATTCACTTGACCCACACTTACCACAGCAGCATTTTCAGTAAGTGCCATGTTTCTGCTTACTATCGTTTGCAAACCAAGAATGATTTGAGATGAAGTTACAATTGGGTCTATTCCTTGCCAAGGTGTTGCGCCATGCGATTGTTTACCGCTTACTTTAATTTTGAACCAATCCGAAGACGCCATGGTGCCTTTTGGGCGGTATTTTATCTTACCTACTTCGGTTTGTGCATTGATATGAAGACCAAAAATGACATCTACTTTTGGATTTTCCAAGACTCCTTCTTTCACCATTAGTTCGGCACCACCTTCTTCTCCCTCCGGTGCACCTTCTTCGGCAGGTTGAAAAATAAATTTGACAGTTCCCTTAATTTCTTTTCGTAATTCAGCAAGAATTGTCGCCGTTCCCATCAACATTGCAACATGCGTATCATGACCACAGGCGTGCATCACTGCTACCTTTTGATTGTTATATTCGCCCTCTGCTTTAGATGCAAAAGGAAGATTTACTCTTTCTTTCACCGGTAATGCATCCATATCTGCACGTAACGCGACAACAGGACCTGGTTGGCCTCCTTTTAAAATTCCGACAACACCTGTTTTTGCAACACCTGTTTGCACTTGTATGCCAATACTTTTTAAATAGGTTGCAATTTTTTCGGCAGTTTGAAATTCTCTATTTCCTAATTCGGGATGTTGATGAAAGTCTCGTCTCCATTCTATAACTTGTTTCTCAAGAGCTGCTGCTTTTTGAGCTATTTGTGTTTTAAGAAGCGTATTTTGGGATTGAGCAATAGAGGTAATTGCTAGGAAAAAAAAGAAGATTAGTTTTTTCATTTGGTTCATTATAAGATTGTGTAATAACCAAATGTACAAAAACTAATCTTTTCTTTTACTTTAAATCAAAAAGCAGTTCAGATAAGTTACTCTTTCTTCAACCTGCTTTTAAATAATTTTTCAAATTTTTCAATTTTGGGTTGGATGACCATTTTACAATAAGGTTGATTTTTATTGTTTTGATAGTATTCTTGGTGATAGTCTTCTGCTTGATAAAATTGAGTCAGTGGTTCAATTGTTGTGACAACAGGGCTGTCGTATACATTAGATGTTTCTAATGCATTAATTATACTTTGCGCCTCTTGTTTTTCTTTTTCGTTGGTGTAAAAAATTACCGAACGGTATTGCGTTCCTACATCAGCTCCTTGACGGTTGAGTGTTGTCGGATCGTGAACAGTGAAAAACACTTTAAAAATTTCATCAGTATTGGTTAGTTTTGGATCGTAAGTGATTTGAACTACTTCAGCATGTCCTGTGGTGCCTGAACAAACTTCCTCATAAGTTGGGTTTTCAATTCGCCCTCCTGCATAACCAGATACTACGGATTTTACTCCTTTCAAATTATCGAATACAGCTTCAATACACCAATAGCATCCACCTCCAAGGGTAATGGTTTTTAAAGGCCCAATTTTTTCTACGCGCGCTGTGTTAGGAACAAAATCAAGTGAAATAGCGTTCATGCAATATCTTTTTCCAGTAGGTTCTGGTCCATCGTTGAACAAATGGCCTAAATGGCTATCGCATCTCCCGCAAAGTGCTTCCGTACGAATCATTCCGTAAGATTTGTCTAATTTGAAGACAATACTTTCTTTGTTTTCTTGTTCAAAAAAACTAGGCCAACCACAACTGCTTGTAAATTTTTGGTTGGATTGAAATAATTTATAACCACAAGTGGCGCAATAATAAGTTCCTTTAGTTTCATCATTCCACATTGTTCCTGTAAAGGCTCTTTCAGTATCTGCTTCACGGGCTACAGCATACAAATCAGGAGAGAGAATTTTTTTCCACTCGGCATCTGATACATTTAATTTTGAAGTATCAGTATTCGAGTAATACGGATTTTCGGGCTTTAAAATAACGTTTGACATGACTGTTGTTTTGGATTGTTTTTGTTTTGTTGTTTGGCCACATGCAGAAAAAAATAGCAAGGGAACGAGCAATAGAAAGTAATATTTCATAGTATCGGTAGTTTATTTTTTTTACTGTTGTGTGCAATGTATGAATGTAAATTTAACACTTTTGTAGATTAGACATTCGTTAAACTTTGTTTAAATTAAAAAATCAGCGG
>JBDLVY010000264.1:0-5897 GCA_039804545.1 Bacteroidota bacterium
TTGAAGTAGGTATGCTGCTGTTAGTTAAAATCTTATTTTTTTATAATTTTTTTTAGTTCATCAATTGAGGGCTCTCTACCATTTAATTTTCTGTGAAGCATACAATGACAATTTGGACAAACGGGTACTAAATCTTCTTTATAGTTTACTTTATACTCTTTTCCAATTTGATGAATTGGATTAAGATGATGAACATGAATAAACCCTTTACCAATTTCGCCATAGATATCATAGAAGTTGATATTGCATACAATACAACTCACTCCATGATAATCAATACATTTTTTACGAGCTATTGAACTCCTCTCATATTTGTTTACGGTGATTTGTTTTTTTAGACCTTCATACTGTTGACTTTCTTCATTTAATACATCGGGGAAATATTCAATTTGATAATTGTCGCTAAAATTTTGATTTAAATATATTGATAATTCAGTAATAACTTTTATTGGTCCTTGAGGTGCTGCTTTTAGGCCGTTAAGTTTTAAATTATCTAAATTTAGTTTTTGATTGGAAACTTGTTCAACCAATTTTAAACGCATAAAATTACCATCCAATGATTTTTTATATTCTTCTAAATCATTCCAATAATCTTTATCATCTCTAATTTCAGAGCTTTTTAAATTAATTTTTTCTATTATACATTTATATTGAATTGCTGATGTAGGTTTAGTACAATAAATGAAAATAATATCTTCAATCTCAAATTTAACTTTTCCTTGCCTCCAATCTATAAAACCATAATGTTCAAACGATGAGGCATGATCATACATTTCGGAATTTGCAGATAATATCCATTCTTTCATAAATAGTTTTATTTTAAAAAAAATCCTAAAGGTTTCTAGGCTTTACACATTAGCGTAAATTTATTACTAATTATTCCAAGTACAAAACTTGGCTTTGAATTTTTGCAGAAAATTCGGTGGACAAACCAAGCCACGCAGTTGTTGCAAACTGCTGTTAGCAGTTGTTATTCAGGCAATACAATGATATCAAAACTGAACAAAGCAAAGTTTTTATATTCCGAATTTGGAGTTTTTGCGCTAACCAAAATACTTCTACTTTTCGAAATATAACTATTCTCAATGGTGAAATTAAACCTGTTTTCCTTTTGAACTATATGTAAAGCTTCTCTCGAATATATATCGTATTCAATTTCTCTTCCTTTTGGATCTGTAGCCTCAACTAACACTTCATATTCATCACCAACCCTCAAAACTGGACGATCAAGAGAGAGTAAATCACTACCCCAAATATTTCCTAAATTATCACTAACTCTATCAATACGAATAAAAAAATCGTCTTTCATTTCATTTTTATTATGGTAAACAGTTTTTAAATTCTTTGTATCTGTTAATATACCTTCAAGAATTAAATTTTGGCTTTTAGTAAGGTTTCTTCCATGCATTACGGTATTTCTGTAACTTTCGACTTCGTCAAAAAAAATTTCAAATCTTTTTTTATTTAGAAAAACCGGCATGAATTTATCCCAGTTTTTTAAAATTATAGTTTTTAAATCATAAAAATCAGAGTAGTAAATAAGTCTTTTTTCGAATAAAATGCCTTTATTCTTTTTAGCTTCAATCTCTTTTTTCTCTAACCATTTTGAAGTTCTTTCTTCTGAAATTTTATATTCTGAAATTTCTTCAGCTAAGAATTCAAGGACTATTTTCCTTAATAAATTTTCGTATTCATTTATCATTTTTCAATAGGTAAGAGTTCTAAATAATTGCTGCTAAATAACGGATAAGTATTCTCACTATCACCGTTGTCCCCAAATTTAACCAATCCCCCACCACCAAACAATCCCCATCAATAGGGATTTTACATCGGGTTATTTAGGTAAAACACTTACAAATTTGGTGTTTTGGTCTAAACCAATAAAACCACCCACAACCGTTTCTGCCCCCGAACACAAAATTCCTATACAAATTCTTGTTCGTAAATCACGAACAAGAATTTGTATCAAAAAAATTGGTTCGCAAAACCCGAACAGGAATTCTGTAGCCAAAAATGTGTTCGCACTGGCATGGTTTTTACTACGCTAGTTTAAACCGTTAATTGTTTAGCACTATGAAACAAGCCAAAAACAAAAACAGCATCAGAGACATAATAGGGTTTACCCAAAAGGAGTTGGCCATGCTGCTTGGGGTTACGCGCAGTAAGTTGGCCAAATACGAACTGGGCTTGGGTGACTTGCCGGATCCGGCAAAGCTGTTGTTGTCCGAACTGCTTGACCACATGAATGAGGTAGAGAACGCCAGTAAATCGGGTTATGAGGAAACATCACAACCTATGGTGAATGAAGAACAACTCGAGCGCCTAATCTTAGAGAATACGTACCAACTCAATTTGGTCAACAAGAAAGTCAAATCCATTCAAAAGAAACAGGCGGACAAGTCCAAAGCCCAAAAGCTGTTGGTTTATCTCAACAACCGCCCACAGGCAAAGAACCAAGAACATCAAGATACATTGCGACTTATTACCAATAATACCAACAAAGCACTTAAAATGAATAGTCATCATGCTTTATACGAGTACCAACTCAAACAACAAATGTTGGAGTTAGAAAAAACACTTCTGGAGATAGCCCAAAAGAAATGGTCGAAAACTCTTGAAAACAAAGGGGAAACAGCATAATTTCCTATTGCGAAATACATAATAAAAACGTTAAATATTTATTAAATAACTTACAAATGATGGTTTTTGGCACAAGACTTGTCAATTCTTGCCGTATTAACTTTAAACTTTTTTATTATGAATTATTCGTTAATGAATTTGACACAAGTGACCGACTGCGATGCATTATTAGCATGGGCAGCCAAAGAGAAAGCAAATTTGCTTTATCAAAAAACAACCGATGAGCGATTTGCAGTAAAGTATGCTGAAACCTCGTTAGAGATTGACGCCAATTTAATCAGCGTACTGGCTAAAATTAATGCCTCAGAAATTACCATCGCTTCTTTACCGGATGGTCCTACCAAAGAGCAAGAGCTCGACAAAAAAACAAGATTAGAGTACCGCAAGTTTGTACTCGAATCCCGTAAAGAAGCTTTTGGAACGATTGCCCTGCTACAAAAACAAACCGAAGTAGCTCGGGTAGAGCAAGAAATCGCCGAAATGGACGCCTTTGTAGCCACCATCCAAGCGCACTTATTGACCATACAATAATTTACCGACAGGATAATGAAGAAAGCCTCCCGAAAGAGAGGCTTTTTTTTATGACTATAATTAAAATGCGGTGTATCGCTGTCTAACAACACCCAACACCCAACACCCAACATCTAACATCCAACACCCAACACCCAACATCTAACATCTAACATCCAACACCCAACATCTAACACCCAACATCTAACATCTAACATCTAACATCTAACACCCAACACCCCTCAATTCACCGCCTCAACACTAAACCCCGCTTTTCTCAGCAAAGCAATCACACCGGCTTGTCCGCCCAAGTGTGCGGCGCCCACCCCAAAGAAAGTCGGTTTGGCTTTGGCTATTTTTTCGATGCGGCTAATCCAGTTTTGGTTCCTGTTCTTGAGCATGATGTCAATGTATTTAGAGCTCATGACATTGGGTGATTTTTCGGTAAACGCCACCATTTCTTCCACATTTTCAGATTTGTACAACGCCATCATTTCGGTCATTTCGGTTTTGTCGCGTTGCATATTGTCTTTGGCAGTAATCACCAATTCGTTCATTTGTTCTTGGTACGGAATGGCATCAAAAACCGCCAATTGCTCGCTTACGGTTTCCAATCCTATGATTTTTTCGTTTTGCGCTTTGGCGATTTCCATCAATTCGGTTTCAACCGATTGCATGTCGCACCCCAACATTTTAGGATACAACATCGTCGAAATCATGAAGGGTTTCACTATTTTGAGCATCTCGGCAGAGTAGCCAATTGTATTCTTTAAAAAATCGTCTACAATTTTAAAATCTTCCTCGCTCACCAAAGAATTTAAGGTATTGCCATCGCTCATTAGCATGCTGGCCATCAATTGGTTTTGCATGTTGGGATCATCCATATCGAGTTCCAAACACAATTGTTGGGTGTTGTCTAACGCTTTTTTTACTTTATCAGATAAAGAGGCATCACAAGTAATGTGGATGGTGCCAAATAAGTAAGAAGGCTTAGATAATCCGTTACCGGAGATTTTCCATAATAAAGAGTTTTCACTTTTTTGGCCATAAGCCAAGCCGATGAACAGCGAACAAACCAACCACAATACTTTTTTCATATTACAAATCTATTTTTTTAAGTTCTTTATAGTTGGCGTTGAGCCTGCGCAACAATATACCATACAACAAACGGTAGAACAACCAAAAGATCAAAACGATGAGTAAGATAAGACCGGTAATTCTCCCGATGGCTTTATACAAGAGCATGTGGGTGCCGTCTTGGTGTATTTTTTCGATATAGGATTCGTATCGCGAATCATACGCAAATTGCACATACAGTAAAATTAAAGTGCCCACCACAAAGAATAGGATGTTAAACCACACATAACATTGTACTGTTTTTCGGGTTTTTAAAATATCACTCATCAACTTTTTGGTAGAGTTGGTGGTGGATATGCTTTTGTAATTTTTATAAAACAAGTAAATAAAAATAATGACCACGATATAACTGATGATGTTGAAAATGGTATTGATTTCAATCACATATTCAAAAATATCTTTGCCATATTTGTCTTTGATGTATTTTTCATCCAAAAAGCCCAAACTGATGATATTCCAAAAAACAAACTCAATGATACTGATGATCAATATCCATTTTACGATAGATGATGACCTTTTATGTATCATTTTATAAATTTCATTTTCCGAAACCTGCTCGTAAGAATGGCTGTCCTTTTTCCAGGCTTTCTTTAATAAATCCAACTCTTCCATAATCCTTAGGGATTTAGTATCTTTTTTAATTTTCCTTTAATTCTGTTCATTTTTACACGGGCATTGACTTCGCTAATTCCCAGTGTTTCTGATATTTCGGTGTAATCTTTGTCTTCCAAATAGAGGAAAACCAAAGCTTTTTCAATATCATTCAACTGCTGCACCGCTTGGTACATCAATTTGATTTGCTCTTCTTCTTCTAAATTGTAATCTTCCTGACTTAAGAAATGTTTTTGTCCTTCGTAAGTAATGGTTGAAATGGATCGCGTGCTTTTTCGATAAAGCGTGATGGCCGTGTTTAGCGCCACGCGATAGGCCCATGTTGAGAATTTAGATTCTCCTCTAAACTTTGGAAAGGCTTTCCAAAGCTGAATGGTAATTTCCTGAAATAAATCATTGTGCGCATCATCGCCGTTGGTGTATAACCGACATATCTTATGGATGATGTTCTGGTTCTCCTTCAGCTGTTTTACAAATGATTGTTCTAGATTGTCACTCATAGCCCGTTAGTAGTGCAAGCATTGGTTTTGTTACACTTAGTAAAACTACATTTTTTATTATTCAAATTCAAGTTTCTAATTTAGTTATCTTTGCCAACAAAAATTACAAGCAGTCAAAATGAAAATAGGGCATTACAATACACTGACCATTGCACGTGAAACCAAAGTGGGACTTTTTTTAACCAACGGCACCACCGATGTTTTGCTTCCGGTAAAATATGTGCCAAAGGAATATACCATAGGCGATGAAATCATTGTTTTTGTATACCTTGACCACGAAGAAAGACCGGTGGCCACGACTTTAGAACCCTATATTTTGATGGATGAATTTGGGTTGCTCAGGGTAAATTATATCAACCAATTTGGGGCTTTCCTCGATTGGGGTTTGGAGAAAGATTTATTCGTTCCGTTCAAAGAACAAGCACGCCCAATGGAAAAAGGCAAGCGCTATTTGGTTTTTGCTCACATTGATGAAAAGACCAACCGAATTGTCGCTTC
>JBDLVY010000265.1:0-11170 GCA_039804545.1 Bacteroidota bacterium
AGTAGCCATACCGATTGGGGCAATCAGTATCAAAAGTTACACAAGAAAAAAGAAAAAATTATGGTCGGATTAGTTCAATGGAAGCGCGATGCAATTTGATTTTACCTTCATTTTCCAAAGCCTTGAGTAATCGGGAAATCACTACGCGAGAAGTATGTAAGTCATACGCAATTTCCTGATGGGTATTTTGAATAGCGTTGGTTTTGTTGATTTGCGCTTTGTCTAATAAGTAATTGTAAAGTCTTTCATCCATGTTCATGAAAGCGAGATTGTCTATGGCCATCAGCATTTCTTTCAAGCGACTGTTGTAGCTGTTGAAAACGTAATTTCTCCAACTTTTATATTGACCAAGCCATTCTTCCATTTTTCCTATGGGAATCATCACAACTTTACCTTTGGTTTCAGCTACGGCTCGGATTTCACTTTTGGTTTCACCCAAACAGCAAGCCATGGTCATAGCACAAGTATCGCCTTTTTCTAAAAAATACAGCAACAATTCGCCTTCGTCAAAATCTTCTCGAAGAATTTTAATCGCGCCCGAAAGAAGTAAAGGCATGTTTTTAATAAAATCTCCAAAATCAATTAGGATTTCACCTTCTTCAAATGTTTTAAGTTGGGACACTTGGGCAATTTCCTCGAGTAGTTTCTCTTCAAAAACAAAACCGTAACTTTCTTTTAGCAATGCTAACATAATGATTGAATTTTGGTCTTGTAAATTTCGACTAAAAAAGGACATGATAAAAATCATTTCTTAAAAAAATGAAACTAGTAACTTTACATTCTATAAACCAATAAATTACAATTTATCATGAAAAAAAATATGGGAAATTTAGACCGAGGCATCAGAATCCTATTGGCAATAATTTTTGCTTATTTATATTTTAGCGGAACGGTTAGCGGTACTTTGGGCTATGTTTTACAAGCGTTTGGTGGCATCTTTCTCCTTACCGGTTTGATAGGTTTTTGTCCGCTTTATACTTTACTAGGAATCAATACTTGTAAAACAAAATAATCCGTTGGGCTGTGCATTTTAAAAAGTGTTGTTTGAGCAGCACTTTTTTTTGGCTTCATTTCAAAAAAGATTTCACTTTTTTTATAATAATTTTAATACTACTGCGTTTTATAAATAGTAATTTGCACCAAATTAAAATGTACTTATGGACAAAATCAAAATACTTTGGGTTGATGACGAGATTGATTTGCTCAAGCCACACATCTTATTTTTAGAAAACAAAAACTACAAGGTAACGACATACAATAATGGTCGAGATGCAATTGACGCTTATGAAGACGGTAATTTTGACATTGTCTTCTTAGATGAAAATATGCCTGGGATGAGTGGTTTAGAAACCTTATCTGAAATGAAGGAAAAAAAATCTTCTACACCGGTAATCATGATTACCAAAAGTGAAGAAGAATACATCATGGAAGAAGCCATCGGATCTAAAATTGCCGATTACTTGATTAAGCCGGTAAACCCGAATCAAATTTTGTTAAGTTTAAAGAAAAACTTAGACCATTCAAGGCTGATTTCGGAAAAAACAACCTTAGATTATCAAAAAGAATTCCGAAAAATTGCCATGGAAATGGCGATGGTCAACAGTTATGAGGATTGGGTTGAGCTATACAAAAAACTGTTGTTTTGGGAATTGGAGTTGGAAAACATCAACGACCAAAGCATGTTTGAAATTTTGGAAAGTCAAAAAGTCGAAGCCAATGTGCAATTCGGAAAATTTATTGAGCGAAATTATGAAGGTTGGTTTGCTACGCCAGTTCGCCAAGGCTCGGGTGAACCCAAAGCTGATAAACCGATACAATCCCATACGCTATTCAGAGAATTAGTCGTTCCAGAATTGGTAAAAAAAGACAAACCTATTTTATTCGTAGTCATTGATAATCTTCGTTATGATCAATGGAAAGCTATGGAAAGTACGGTAAACAATCATTATAAATTAGAAAAAGAAGTTCCTTATTACGCTAGTTTACCAACAGCTACGCAATACGCCAGAAACTCAATTTTCTCAGGTTTGACGCCATTGGAAATGGAAAAACAGTTTCCTCAATATTGGAAAAACGACGTGGAAGAAGGTGGAAAAAACCTTCATGAAGCCGAATTTTTAACTGCACATTTAAAAAGATTAGGACTAAACATCAAACAAGATTATTTTAAAATTACGAATTTAACCAGTGGTAAAAAACTAGCTGAAAATTTCAAAGGCTTAAAAGACAATCAACTGGTAACCGTAGTTTACAATTTTGTAGACATGCTTTCACACGCCAAAACCGAAATGGATGTGGTTAAAGAATTGGCTTCTGATGACAAGGCATATCGTTCATTGACCTTGAGTTGGTTTAAAAATTCCCCTTTGTTGGAAATCATTCAACAAGCACAAAAATTAGGTTTTAAATTGATTATCACTACTGATCACGGAACAATTAACGTAAAAAATCCGTCGAAAGTGATTGGCGATAAAAACACCAGCTTAAATCTTAGATACAAAACCGGGAGAAGTTTGACTTATGAAGACAAAGATGTCTATGCCGTTAGAGATCCAAAGAAAATTGGATTGCCAACCATCAACATGAGTAGTTCCTATATTTTTGCAAAAAATGACTTATTTTTGGCTTACGTAAACAACTACAATCATTATGTGAGTTACTACAGAAATACATACCAACACGGTGGTATTTCCTTAGAAGAAATGATTGTGCCGTTTTTAGTGTTTAATCCGAAATAAAAGAAGTGATTAGTGAATAGTAATTGGTGATTAGCAGTTTTACTAATTACTATTCACCAATTACTAATTACTATTACACATGGAAATTATCTTTTCACTTAACGAAATACAAGAAGTCGCTCAAAAAATAGTAGCCCAAAAACCCCATAAAGTGATTTTATTTCACGGTCAAATGGGCGTTGGTAAAACCACATTGATTAAAGCATTAGCCCAAGAACTTGGTGTGAAAGACGCTACAAGTAGTCCGACCTTTTCTTTGGTGAATGAATACCAAACTGACAACAACCAATACGTGTATCATTTTGATGTATACCGATTAAAATCAGAATCAGAAGCTTTAGATATGGGCATAGACGAATATTTGTATTCCGGCCATTGGTGTTTTATAGAATGGGCCGAAAAGATTCCGAATTTACTACCTGAGCATTATTCTACCATTGATTTATCTATTACCGTTGAAGGCAAAAGAGATTTAAGATTGACCTAATTCAATAAAATTTTGTAATTTGGTTGCCAATTCAATTGAGTCTTATGTCTTTAACCCCATTCACTAAGCAACAACTTTTACCCCAAGAGGAAAAATTAGAAGTCTATCGTCATAAAAGTGAACTTTTTATAGGCATTCCTAAAGAGACTTCTTATCAAGAAAGACGCATTTGCTTAACGCCTGATGCGGTAAATTCTTTGACTTCACACGGACACCAAGTAATGATTGAATCAGGTGCCGGATTAAGTTCGAGTTATACTGACAAGGAATTTAGTGATGCAGGTGCTACCATTACTAACGACACCAAGAAAGTATTAAGTTGTCCGATGATTTTAAAGGTTGAGCCATTAACCCTAGAAGAAATTGCCTTAGTGAATACCAATGCCATCGTCATTTCGGCCATCCAATTGAAAACCAGAAAAAAAGAATATTTCGAAGCCTTAAGCAAGAAAAAAATAACGGCTTTGGCTTTTGAATATATAAAAGATGAAGACGGCTCATATCCGGCAGTCAAATCGTTGAGCGAAATAGCCGGAACAGCTTCAGTACTTATTGCTGCAGAGTTAATGATCAACAACCAATTTGGAAAAGGATTACTTTTAGGAAATATTACCGGAGTTCCACCAACCGATGTAGTGATTTTAGGCGCCGGAACTGTAGGTGAATTTGCGGCCAAAACAGCTTTGGGCTTGGGTGCTAATGTCAAAGTGTTTGACAACTCTATCACCAAATTACGTCGTTTACAAAACAATTTAAACCAAAGAATATTCACCTCTACCATACAACCCAAATCATTATTAAAAGCACTTAGAAGATGTGACGTAGCTATTGGTGCAATGCGTGGTAAAGAACGTTGTCCGGTGGTAGTTACCGAAACCATGGTCGAGCACATGAAAAAAGGTGCCGTTATTGTCGATGTGAGTATTGATACCGGTGGTTGTTTTGAAACTTCGGAAGTGACAACTCATGAATCTCCTACTTTTATCAAAAACAATATTATCCATTATTGTGTTCCCAATATTCCCTCGCGTTATTCTAAAACCGCTTCCCTTTCTATTAGTAACATCATTACTCCTTATCTGTTACAAATTGCCGAAGACGGTGGAATAGAGAGTGCCATTCGCTGCAACAAAGGTTTGAAAAACGGGGTTTATCTTTATCATGGGATTTTGACCAACAAAGCCATTGGCGACTGGTTCGATTTACCGGATAATGACATCAATCTGATTGTATTCTAAAATAAAACAGCTTTTCATTTACTGAATATCCAACATTGATTACTTTTGCCAAAAAAATAATCATATGAAATTTTACCAACGATTGGCCTACTACTTAGTGGGATTTGTCATCGGGTCGTTTTTTGTTGTTTTAGTACTTAGCGGAAAAGACACCAGATGCAATTACTTCCCCAATGCCAGAGTATTGAATGACCTTAGAAACAAACCCTTTCATTACGATACAATAGCAACCCAGCAAATGAGAAAAGGTTTAGCCGATAAAGCCGACATCAAAAACATACTGACATACGGCGATGTAGATTTTGATAAAAGCAACATACCAGCTGAAGGAGGAAAAAAATACGTTATCTACGGCCAAAATACAAAAGAAAAAAAAATCACTTTAGAAGTCATCAATTATTCGGATAAAGCAGTTTTGAAAAACATTATCGAAACGAAAGAATAATAAAAAATAAAAAAGGGTTGTCAAATTGACAACCCTTTTTTTTTATCGGTATAGAAAAGACTAAGCTTCTCCTTTGTGACGACTTTCTATTTCTTCAACATCTTTTTGTTTCATTGTATCAACCAATACTGGTGTTGCAATGAATAAAGAAGAATAAGTTCCTACTATAATACCCACTAACATAGCAAAGATAAATCCTCTGATTGATTCTCCACCGAAAATAAACATGATTAAAAGAACCATGATCATTGTTAATGAAGTATTCAATGTTCTAGATAAAGTAGTATTAATAGAGGCATTTACAACTTCCTTAAAGTTACCTTTTCTGTTTCCGGCCAAGAACTCTCTGATTCTGTCAAATACGATTACCGTATCATTCATCGAGTAACCAATTACAGTTAAAATGGCTGCAATAAAATGCTGATCCATTTCCATGTGGAAAGGTGCATATTTATAACATAACGAATAAATTCCTAATACAAAAATAACGTCGTGTACTACTGCTGCAAGTGCTCCTAATGAATATTGCCATTTGCGGAAAGAGATTACCAAGTAAAGTCCAACCACAAGCATAGCACCGATAACTGCCCAAAATGAATTGGTTTTAATATCAGCAGAAATTGCTGCACCTACTTTAGACGCTTGTAATACACCAACTTGTTTTCCATCATAAGTATTGATGAAATTGTCATAAGTAAATCCGTCTTTGTAGTATTTTTTTAATGAGTTGTATAACTTTTCGTTTACTTCTTTGTCTACTTCTACGCCATCTTCTTTGATTTTGTATTTAGTAGTGATTTTTAACTGGTCATCATCACCAAAAACTTTAGCTTCAACAGTCACTCCAAACGCGCTAGATAATTCGTCTGAAACTTGAGTTGGTTCAACCGGTTTTTCGAATTTAACTTGGAAAGTTCTTCCTCCAACGAAATCAACACCTTCGTCAAGACCATTAAAGTAGAATGAAACACAACTCACCACCACAACTAATGAAGAGAACAAGTAAGACCATTTTTTAATTCCAATGAAATCAAAATGGAAACCTGTAAACCAGTTCTTAGTTAATGGAGTAGAGAAAGTCAAACTTCTATTTTTAGCAATATCTTTATCAATAAAGATTCTAGCAATAAAAATTGAGGTAAATAGTGAAGTGAAAATACCAATTAACAAAGTAGTCGCAAAACCTTGGATTGGTCCGGTTCCGAAGATAAACAAAATAGCTCCTGTTAATACGTGAGTTACGTTGGCATCAATAATTGAACGCATAGCACCTTTCCATCCGTAAGAAGCTTCTACAGCATCTCCGAGTGTTTTCCCTTCTCGCAATTCTTCCTTGGCTCTTTCATAGATAATGATGTTCGCGTCTACAGCAGTTCCGAGTGTTAATACGATACCGGCAATACCAGGTAATGTTAATACTGCGCCTAAACTGGCTAAGATTCCGAACAAGAATAATAAGTTAACTAACAAAGCTACGTTGGCATACCAACCAGCTCTTCCGTAGTAGAATACCATCCACAAACACACCAATAAGAATCCAACAATAGAAGAAGTTGTACCAGCATCAATAGCTTTTTGACCTAATGATGGTCCAACGATTTCAGATTGGATAATTTCAGCCGTAGCAGGTAATTTACCCGCTCTTAATACGTTGGCTAAATCTTTCGTTTCAGCAACGTCAAAACTTCCGGTAATTTCTGATCTTCCACCGGCAATTGGTCCCGAAGTTACTCCTGGTGCAGAATATACTACATCGTCTAATGCAATAGCAATAAATCCTTTTTGAGTGTAAGCATTGCTGGTTAATTTTTCCCAAATATTAGCTCCTGCACCATTCATTTGCATAGAAACCGCTGGTTTACCCATTTGGTCAAAAGTATCTCTAGCATCTACAATCACACCACCACTTAAAGGAGCTGTGTTGTCTTTGTTACTTTTTAAAGCATATAAATCAACGGTAGTCGACTCTTTTTTGGTTTTCTCATCAACTTTTACTGTTGGTTTACTCCAAACGAATTTTGCGAAACGTTTGTCTCCACCCAATAAAGCGCGAGTTTCAGGTTTTTTCAAATAATTATTAACCTCAGCTGTATCTTTAGTAGATACAATCGCTAAGATTGGTCCGCCACCGATAACCAATTTATCATTTCCGGCTTTAGCTACTGCAGAATCTGCTGCTTTGTCTGTCAATAATTTACTTAATGAATCATCTGCTTTGGCAGCTTCAGCCTTTTCATCAACTTTTGGAGTTGTTTTCAAAGCGGCATTGGCTTGTTGAACAAATCCAACAAACTCTTCTGCTTTGTAAGTTTCCCAAAATTCTAATTCAGCTTTGCTTGATACTAATTTTTTGATACGGTCAACGTCTTTTGCACCTGGTAATTCAATTAAGATTCTACCAGTTTGCCCTAGTTTGGCTATGTTAGGTTGAGTTACCCCAAATTTGTCAATACGACTTCTCAAAACGCCAAAAGCAGATTCTACTGATTCGTCTACTTTTCTTCTCAATACTTTTTGCACTTCTGCATCAGTAGAATTGAAGTTCAACTCACTGTCATCAAAATTTCTATTGGCAAAAATATCCGGAGAGGCTAATTTTGTAGTTCCTTTATTGGCATCAAACGCTTCAAAGAAAGCATCCAAGTAAGATTGATTTCCTCTTTGATTTGCTTTGGCATCTTCCAACGCTTTGTTGAAAGCTGGATTTTTTGAATTGTTTGACAATTGAACCAAAACATCTTTAACTGAAATTTGAAGAATTACGTTAATTCCTCCTTCAAGGTCAAGACCTTTGTTAATCTGTTTGTCTTTCACATCATTGTAAGTGAAAAAATCAAGAAAAACTTTCTCTTTTCCTATCGAGTCAAGATATTTGATTTCTTTCTCAGGATTTCCTCCTGCAAAAGTTTTGGCATCGCTTTTTACTTTATTGGCCACAAAAGTGAACGAAAGTTGGTAGATACTTACCAATGCAAATAGAATTGCGAAAAATTTAACTAGTCCTTTATTCTGCATTATTACTAAAAATTAATTAATTCTGTGTTAATTGTTGTTTCACTAAAAGCAAAAACCATTGAAATTCAAAATATTATACGTTAAAGTATTGAATTGACAACAATTCCGATTTTCATGAAACGTGCAAATATATAATTATAGATAAGATTAACCAATATTTTCATGATTAATATCAAAAAAAAGACTGCAAAGTTTGCAGCCTCTTTTTTAAGTTACCTTAATATATTATGCTAAATGAGATTTTAAGTCATTATTCATATTGCGAACCGCATCGGCACTCTTAGCAAATAAAGCTTTCTCAGCATCGTTTAAGTTGATGTCAACGATTTTCTCAACCCCATTTTTACCAATGATACAAGGCACACCGATACAAATATCGCTTTGACCATATTCCCCTTCTAAATAAACTGAACAAGGAATCATTTTGTGTTGGTCGTTCAAAATAGCATCTACCAAATAAGATACCGAAGCACCCGGAGCATACCAAGCTGAAGTTCCCAATAAACCGGTTAAAGTAGCACCGCCAACCATAGTATCTGCAGCCACTTTAGCCAATTCATCTTCTGATAAAAATTGAGAAACCGGCACTCCATTATAAGATGCCAATCTCGTTAACGGGATCATAGTCGTATCACCATGACCTCCTATAACCATCCCTTGGATATCATTGGCAGGTTTGTCAAGTGCTAAAGACAAATATGTTTTGAAACGTGAACTGTCTAAAGTTCCACCCATACCGATGATTCTGTTTTTTGGCAATCCTAAAGATTTAAATGCCAAATAAGTCATGGTATCCATAGGATTTGAAACAATTACGAAGATTGCATTTGGAGAATGTTGCAATAAATTTTCTGCTACCGATTTTACAATTCCGGCATTGATTCCGATTAACTCTTCGCGAGTCATTCCCGGTTTTCTTGGAATTCCAGAGGTAATCACTACCACATCACTTCCGGCCGTTTTTGAATAATCATTGGTACTTCCCACCATTTTGGTATTAAACCCTAAAGTGGTTTGCGTCTGCATGATGTCTAATGCTTTTCCTTCTGCAAAACCTTCTCTGATATCTACCAACACAATCTCGCTGGCAATTCTTCTGTAAGCAATCGCATCGGCACAAGTTGCCCCAACGTTTCCTGCTCCTACAATCGTAACTTTCATTTGTTTATTAATTTTGTTGTTTGTTTTTCATTTTTGAAGCTATTCCTGCTATTTGTTGCAATCTTTTTTAGTTTGCTATACTGAACTTATCGAAGTACAAACTAAAAAAGGATTTTCACTCCTATCAGGGCTAGTTACGCATCGATGTTAGCATACACCGCATTTTTCTCGATAAACTCTCTACGTGGTGGCACTTCGTCACCCATTAGCATAGAGAAAACCCTATCGGCTTCGGCCAAACTATCAATTGTTACTTGACGCAACGTTCTATAACTTGGGTCCATCGTAGTTTCCCACAATTGCTCGGCGTTCATCTCTCCCAAACCTTTATAACGTTGGATAGCGGCACTTCCGCCCATTCTCTCATTGGCCAAATCACGTTGGTCATCATTCCAAGCGTATTCCTTTTTGTTTCCTTTTTTTACCAAATACAAAGGTGGCGCAGCGATATACACGTGTCCGCCTTCGATAAGCTCTTTCATAAAACGGAAAAAGAAAGTCAAAATCAAAGTAGAAATGTGACTACCATCAACGTCGGCATCACACATAATAATTACTTTGTGGTAACGCAATTTTTCTAAGTTCAGCGCTTTAGAATCTTCTTCAGTACCAATGGTAACTCCTAAAGCAGTGAATATATTTCGAATCTCTTCGTTTTCAAATACTTTATGGTGCATCGCTTTTTCCACATTCAAAATCTTACCACGTAATGGTAAAATAGCTTGGAAGTTACGGTCACGACCTTGCTTGGCCGTTCCACCCGCTGAGTCTCCCTCGACTAAGTAAACCTCACATTTTGCCGGATCTTGTTCTGAACAGTCAGATAGTTTTCCGGGTAAACCTCCACCACCAAGAACGGTTTTACGTTGAACCATTTCACGGGCTTTCTTAGCCGCATGACGAGCTTGTGCAGCCAAGATAACTTTCTGAACGATGATTTTAGCATCATTCGGATTTTCCTCTAAATAATTTTCTAACATTTCCGCCACCGCCTGAGACACCGGAGAAACAACTTCTCTGTTCCCCAATTTGGTTTTGGTTTGTCCTTCGAACTGAGGCTCTTGTACTTTTACTGAGATAATCGCAGTCAATCCTTCACGGAAATCATCTCCCGAAATTTCGAATTTTAATTTCTCCAACAAACCGGAAGCGTCAGCATACTTTTTCAAAGTACGGGTCAATCCCATACGGAAACCTTGCAAGTGCGTTCCGCCTTCGTGAGTATTGATGTTATTTACGTAAGAGAAAATATTCTCCGCATAACTTTCGTTGTAAATTAAGGCTACCTCAACCGGAATTTCTCCTTTTTCATGCTCCATGCTGATGACATGACTGATGATTGGAATACGGTTTCCGTCCAAGAATTTAACGAATTCTTTCAAACCTTCTTTCGAATGAAAAACTTCGCCCTCAAACTCACCATTTTCTTTGGTATGTCTTCTATCAGTAAGCGTAATCGTGATGCCTTTGTTCAAAAACGACAACTCACGCATACGGCCTGCCAACGTATCATAGGAATACTCTAAAGTTTGGGTAAAAATAGTGGCATCCGGCTTGAAGGTAACTGTCGTCCCTCTTTTGGTGGTTTCGCCAATTTGCTTCACCGGATACATTGATTTTCCTCTTTCGTATTCTTGTTCGTAGATTTTTCCATCGCGGAACACTGTCGCACGCAAATGGTCAGATAACGCGTTCACACACGAAACCCCAACACCATGCAAACCTCCGGAAACTTTATAGGAATCTTTATCAAATTTTCCTCCGGCTCCAATTTTGGTCATTACAACCTCTAAAGCTGAAACGCCTTCTTTTTTATGCATATCAACCGGAATACCACGACCATTGTCTTCTACGGTAACCGAATTGTCTTCATTAATAATTACACTGATGGTATCACAATGTCCAGCTAAAGCCTCATCAATTGAGTTGTCTACGACTTCGTAAACCAAGTGATGTAAACCTCTGACTCCGGTATCTCCAATGTACATGGAAGGACGCATTCTTACGTGCTCCATTCCTTCTAACGCCTGAATACTATCAGCTGAATAATTGTTCTTTTTAATCTCGTCGCTCATATAAATTTATC
>JBDLVY010000266.1:0-11131 GCA_039804545.1 Bacteroidota bacterium
TTGTTGCAATTTTATTATTGCAATCCTGTTCAAAAAAATCGGCTTCCGATTTTGATTCAGATCCCTCACTTTTCAAAGATTACATTACAGGATTTTCATCGGGGTTTGTCTCGGTCAACTCAGACTTTAGGGTCCAATTGGCCTTCAACAAAAGTGATTGGAAACCCAATCAGGAGTTAGAGGAAGATTTATTCGATATTTCTCCCAGCGTAAGTGGAAAAGTAGTCGCTCTTTCATCCAATACCATAGCTTTTATTCCCAAAGACAAATTGGAACAAAATACTTTGTACCAAATCACTTTGCATTTGTCTGATATTACCAATAAAGTACCCAAAGAACTCAAAGATTTTAACTTTTCGGTCAAAACGATTAAGCAAGATTTTATCGTTAACACCCAGGATTTACAGTCTTATAATAGAGATTGGTACTACTTACATGGAAATTTGAAAACTGCAGACAATCTCAGTTTTGAAGAAGCTCAAAAAATTATCGAGGCCACACAAAATGACCAAAAACTTAAAATAAAATTCGACAAGGCAGTTAGTACGACAACCGATTTCAAATTCATAATTGACAGCATCCAACGTTTTGACAATGACAGTGAAATCCTTATCAATTGGGATGGAGACGATGTGGATATCGATCAAAAAGGGGTAGTCAAATTCCCAATTCCGGGTAAAAATCAGTTTAAAGTATTAAAGATTGAAGTAGGTGATGCCAACAACCAATCGGTACTGATTAATTTTTCCGACCCGCTAAAAAAAGACCAAGATTTTAAAGGATTGGTTGCTATTGAAAACACCAGCAATCTCAAGTTTGCTACCATGGGCAATGTCCTGAAAGTATTTTACAACAAAGAACCAGATTCTAAAGTCGACAGAGGCAATGCTGCAGAAGCAGTAGCGGTTCAGGAAGTATATGACTCGACCGTCGTAGACACCGCAGCCGCTGTAGCTGTTGAAGAAATTGTGGAAGCGGTTCAATCTGCTGAAGAAGGATTTTCCGGTTCTAAATTGGTTGAAGTTTTTCAAGGAATTGAAAACATCTATGGCTACAAAATGAAGAATAATTACTCAGAGAAACTGTTATTCGAACAAGTAAAACCGGGTGTAAAATTGCTCAAAAGTGGTAATATTTTGCCAAGTTCCAATAATTTGAAAATCAATTTTGAAGTCGCTAATTTAAATGCGGTTGATGTTAAGGTTTTCAAAATTTACAAAAACAACATCTTGCAGTTTCTTCAAAACAATGAACTGAACGGGACACGTAATTTGAGACAAGTTGGTCAAGCCATTGCCAAGACCAAAATTGAACTAAAACAAAACAATCTCATTGATTATACCAAGTGGAATACTTATGCGTTAGACCTTTCCAAAATCATCAAACCCGAACCCGGTGCGATTTACCGCATAGAATTCTCGTATAAAAAAGCCTATTCTATGTACAGGTGTTCTTCTTCTACTACTCCGGAGGAAGACGAAGACGAAGAAGGATATTACAACCGTGAAGAGGAAGAAGAGGTTGATGAAAACGATGTAAATTACAGCAGCAGCGGCTACGATTACTACTACGAAGAAGATTACGAATGGCGCGAAAGTCAGGATCCGTGTAATGATTATTATTTTTATAATACGAAAGTTGGGACCAATATTTTAGCCACTGATTTAGGGGTAATTGCCAAACGTGGTTCCGATAAATCGGTTGTCGTTGCCGTAAGTGATATCGTTTCTACCAAAGCGGTTTCGGGCGCCAAAGTGGATTTGTACAATTTCCAACAACAAAAAATTGCTTCTTCTACTACGGATAGCGATGGTATGGCTTCATTCCAATTGGAGAAATACGCTTATTTCGCCATTGTTAGTGATGGTGATCAAAGTACATACGTAAAACTGGATGATGAGTTGTCTTTATCTGTGAGTAATTTTGATGTTTCAGGGGAAACTTTGCAAAAAGGATTGAAAGGCTACATCTACGGAGAACGAGGTGTTTGGCGACCAGGAGATACAGTGTATTTGTCTTTTATTTTAAATGATAATGCCAATAAATTACCGGCAACACATCCCATCAAATTAAAAATGAACGACCCTAACGGGAAAACGGTATACGAAGCCGTGCAAAAACTAAATGTCCTCAATCATTACAGATTTATCATTCCAACCGAAACGGAAGACATAACCGGAAATTGGGAAGCAGTAATCAGTATTGGTGGTGCACGTTTCTACAAAAGTATCAAGATTGAAACCATCAAGCCGAATCGTTTGAAAATCAAAAACAGTTTCAATGAAACCATACTTTCAGCTAATAAAGAAAACACCAATAACATCCAAGTATTGTGGTTGCATGGCGCCGTGGCAAAAGATTTAAAAACAGAAGTACAAGCCAAATTCTCGCAACAAGTAACGACTTTTAAAGGTTTTTCTAACTATGTTTTTGATGACCCAACCCGCAGTTTTTACACCGAAGAAATCAATATTTTCTCCGGAAAAGTCAATGCCCAAGGTCGTGCTTCCATTCCAATTAAACCAACCATTCAAGGTCAGGCGCCCGGAATGTTGAAAGCCTCGTTTATTACCAAAGTCTACGAAAGCGGCGGAGATGTAAGTACCGATGTGGCTTCGACATCTTATTCGCCTTATCAAACGTATGTTGGCGTAAAATCGCCTGAACCCAATAAATACGGCATGATTGAAACCGGCAGAAACAATCGTTTCGATATCGTAACGGTCAGTGAAACCGGTCGTCCTCGTGCTGTTAAGAATTTGCAGGTTAGCGTTTACCGCTTGCAATCGCGTTGGTGGTGGGATGCTTCGAATGATAATTTGTCCAACTATAATACTTCGAATGCTACCATTGGGTACAAAAATTTCTACATTGATACCGATGCATCCGGAAGAGGAAATATCTCCTTTTTGGTTCCCGATGAAGATTGGGGCAATTACTTAATCCGTGTAACCGATCCAACGGATGGTCACGCGACTGGAGTAAGAGTCTATATAGATATGCCTTGGTGGTCTGCCAAAAGCCGAAGTACTGATGGAGAATCGGCAACCATTTTGCGATTCACCACTGACAAAACCAATTATGCCGTTGGTGATAAAGCCAAAATTTTCTTCCCGTCGAGCGAAGGTGGAAGAGCGATGATTTCTATCGAAAACGGAACCAAAGTGTTGAAAACCATTTGGGCCAAAACCAAAAAAGGAGAAACCACGGTTGAATTGCCAATCACCGGAGACATGGCACCGAATGTGTACATTAATATTTCCTTATTACAACCCCATGCTTCCACCAAAAACGATTCGCCTATCAGAATGTACGGTATTGTACCAATTGAAGTAGTGGATAAAAACACGGTATTGGAACCGGTAATTTCTATGCCCGATGTTTTGCGTCCGGAACAAACCATTAATGTCAAAGTCTCTGAAAAGAAAGGCAAAAGAATGACCTATACTATTGCAGTGGTCGATGAAGGTTTGTTGGATTTAACCCGTTTCAAAACTCCAAATGCCTGGACGAGTTTCTACACTCGCGAAGCGTTAGGCGTAAGGACATGGGATATTTACGATGATGTTATTGGTGCCTATGGCGGAAAAGTAAACCAAGTATTCAGTATAGGTGGTGATGCCGATGCCGGCGGCGGCAAAGCCAAAAAAGCGAATCGTTTCAAACCGGTCGTAATGTATTTTGGTCCTTTTGAATTGAACGGCGGTACCAAAACCCATAAAATCAAATTGCCGAAATACATCGGTTCTGTTCGCACCATGGTCGTAGCGGCCGATGCCAAAACCAGTGCTTACGGTATGGCCGAAAAAGCCACGCAAGTCAAAAGCCCATTGATGATTCTGGCTTCGTTGCCGAGAAAAATTTCGCCTTCAGAAAAAGTGACTATTCCGGTGACACTTTTCGCTACAGAAAAAAACATCAAAAATGTAACGCTACAAATCAAAACCAATAACAGTGTTAGAGTCGTAGGCAAAGCCAGTCAAATCGTAAAATTTACTGAACCGGATGAAAAAATGGCGTATTTCAATTTGGAAGTCGGCGCCACAACCGGCATTGGAAAAATAGATATCATTGCGACTTCGGGCAAAGAAAAATCGACTTACACCGTTGAAATTGATGTAACCAATCCGAATCCGGTGACCAATACTTTTACCGATATTATTGTACCACCTAACAGTTCTAAAACCATCACTTGGAAAACTTTTGGCGTAAGCGGAAGCAACAAAGCGAAGATGGAAATTTCCTCGGTACCGACAGTCGATTTCGGTCGAAGATTGGATTATCTGATTCAATATCCTCACGGTTGTGTGGAGCAAACGACCTCTTCGGTATTCCCGCAATTGTATTTGACGGAGATCATGGATTTAGATGCTACTTACAAACAAAAAATTCAGAAAAATGTCACGGCCGGAATTCAACGTTTGGGGAATTTCCAATTGGCTAATGGCGGATTTTCTTATTGGCCTGGCAATGCTGATGCTGATGATTGGGGAACATCTTATGCCGGACATTTCCTGATTGAAGCCGAGAAAAAAGGCTATGTGTTGCCCATCAATTTCAAAACAAAATGGATTTCGTACCAACAAAAGCAAGCCAAACAATGGCGCTACGAAAAACAATACGGCAATGATTTTGCGCAAGCGTATCGTTTGTACACTTTAGCCTTAGCCGGTTCAGCCGATTTGGCTTCGATGAACAGACTGCGAGAAACCGTGGGTATTTCTAATGAAAGCAAATTGCGTTTGGCTGCAAGTTATGCCTTGGTAAAACAAAATACAGCTGGAATGTCGTTATTGAGCAAATCATTTATTGATGAGCAAGTTTCAGACAATGACTATTACCATTATTACTATGGTTCTGCCGAAAGAAACCGCGCGATGGCTTTAGAAACCTTAATCTTGTTAGGTCAGAAACAAAAAGCGTTTGCGATGGCAACCAAATTGGCCAAAAACCTTTCTAGCCAACAATGGATGAGCACACAAACTACTGCTTATGGTTTGTATGCTATGGCCAAATTTGCCAAGTCGAATGGACCAAAAGGCATTTCTGTTTCGTATACCAATGCCGGAAAACCGGAAGTCATTACAACCGATAAAACGATTGCCCAACGTGGTTTGTCAGTCAAAATGGGTAGCAATTCGGTGACGATTAAAAACAATAAAAAGAACACCTTGTTTGTTCGTGTCTTGAATAGCGGAATTCTTCCGGTAGGAAGCGAAAAACCGATACAAAATAACGTAACTGCCAGTGTGGTTTTCAAAGACCGAAAAGGCAAAGCCATCAGTGTTACTAAAATTCCCCAAGGCACAGAATTCTATGCCGAAGTAACTTTAACGAATCGCAAAAATGAACGAGTGGAAAACATCGCCTTGTCGCAAATTCTGCCTTCCGGATTTGAAATTGTGAACACGCGTTATACTGACTTTGGCGATGCGACCAGCAATGTAGCGGATTATATCGACATTCGAGATGACCGAGCGAATTACTATTTTAGTTTGAAAGCGGCCGAAACCCGAGAGTTTAAAATCTTGTTGAATGCTTCTTATTTGGGTAAATATTATTTGCCTGGATTGCAGTGCGAGGCCATGTATGACAACGAGTTTTTAGCTCGTACTAAAGGACAATGGGTGGAAGTGGTGAAATAAAAGGTTAATCACAAAGGGCGCAAAGAAGACACAAAGAGCACTAGGAAATGAACTTTGTGCCTTCTTAGTGTTCCTCGTGGTTAAAACAGCTATCAATGAAAGCAAAACTCAAAGCGTTCCTACAACGCATTCTCAATTGGATAAATCAGAACAAAAAGAAATCAGCCATTGGATTCATTCTTTTGGGGGTATATTACTTTTCGTTACCTCGCGTTTTATTCGAAGAACCTTATGCTACCGTTATCGAAAGCAGCGACGGCGAATTGCTGGCAGCTAAAATCGCGCGCGACGGACAATGGCGATTTCCTGCTCAGGACAGCGTGCCTTATAAATTCAAAAAGTGCATAGTGTATTTCGAAGACGAGCATTTTTACTATCATCCGGGATTCAATCCGGTGGCGATGGTCAAAGCCTTCCAACAGAATAGAAGCGCCGGAAAAGTTGTTCGCGGCGGCAGTACGTTGACCCAACAAGTCATTCGTTTGTCGCGAAAAAACAAAAAGCGAACGTATTTTGAAAAAGGAATCGAAATGATTTTGGCGACGCGTTTAGAATGCCGTCATTCCAAAGAAAAAATCATCGAATTGTATGCCGCTCACGCACCTTATGGTGGCAATGTCGTTGGTTTAGAAATGGCTTCATGGCGGTATTTTGGCGTGCAATCGTATCAATTGTCTTGGGCGGAAAGCGCTACTTTGGCGGTATTGCCCAATGCCCCGAGTTTGATTTATCCCGGAAAAAACCAAATTAAGTTGCTGCGAAAGCGCAATACTTTGTTGCTCAAACTCTATAACGAAAAAATCATCGACAAGCTAACATACGAATTGGCCATCAAAGAACCATTGCCGCAAAAACCGTATAATCTGCCGCAAATTGCGCCTCATTTGCTGCAAAGAATTGCCAAAACTGCTGAAGGCAAACGCATCAAAACGACTGTTGATATTTCGTTGCAAAACCGGGTGAACCAAATTGCGCTTCAATATTACAATCAATACAAACAAAACGAAGTGCACAACTTGGCGATTATGGTGATTGATATTCAAAACCGAAATGTCATAAGTTATGTCGGCAATTCGCCAACAGACAAAGACCACGACAAGGATGTGGATATTATTGGCGCGCCACGAAGTACGGGTAGTATTTTGAAACCGCTTCTTTTTGCTTCAATGCTTGATGAAGGTGAATTGTTGCCCAATACTTTGGTTGCAGATATTCCCACGCAAATTTCAGGGTATACGCCACAAAATTTTAACCTGACGTTTGACGGTGCAGTTCCGGCACAGCGCGCTTTATCGCGTTCGTTGAATATTCCTTCGGTGTTGATGTTGCAGGAACACGGCGTGAATAATTTTTATGAACTGACCCAGAAATTAAAACTCAAAAACATCAACCAACATCCAGATCATTACGGATTGTCGTTGATTTTGGGCGGAGCCGAAAGCAATCTTTGGGATTTGTGTCGTGCTTATGCCAATATGTCGTCAACGATTAATTATTTTAATACTTCGAGCGGAAAATACCGAAGCAAAGAGTTTACAGAGTTGAATTACGTGAATGGTTTCGAGCAGGATTATGGCGAAGACAGCTTTCAGAAAAACATCTTTGGCGCGGGCTCGATTTATTTGACTTATAATGCGATGAAGGAAGTCAATAGGCCGGAAGGCGACGAAGCTTGGAAGTTTTACGATTCGTCATTAGAACTCGCTTGGAAAACCGGAACCAGTTTCGGGAACCGAGATGCTTGGGCGATAGGAA
Source organism: Bacteroidota bacterium (assembly GCA_039804545.1). Classification (GTDB taxonomy): domain Bacteria; phylum Bacteroidota; class Bacteroidia; order Flavobacteriales; family Flavobacteriaceae; genus Flavobacterium. Next base: position 7,401 of record JBDLVY010000266.1, read on the forward strand.
CCAATTCTCGTTACGTAGTTGGTGTTTGGGTGGGCAATGCCAATGGCGAAGGCCGACCGGAATTGACCGGAGTTGGAAGTGCCGCACCGATATTGTTTGATGTCTTTAATTTGTTGCCCAAAAAGAAATGGTTTCAACCGCCGTTGAATGATTTAGAATATGCTGAGGTTTGTAGTTTAAGCGGCCATTTGGCCCAAGACGATTGCCCAAAAACCAAGCAATTAATCACAAGAAGCGGTAAGAAAACTTCGGTTTGCCCTTATCACAAATTGGTGCATTTGGATGCTACAGAACAATTTAGGGTAAACAGCAGTTGTGAAGATGTGGATAAAATTGTCTCCAAAAAATGGTTTGTCTTGCCGCCGGTGATGGAATGGTATTATAAGAGTTTACACATTGATTACCAAACGTTGCCGCCATTTCGGGAAGATTGTAAGCAAGACCAAAAAGCGGCTATGGATTTTATTTACCCCAAAACCAATAGCAAGATTTATTTGGCCAAAGATTTCAATAGTAATGTACAGCCCGTGATTTTAAAAGTGGCGCATTCCAACCGCGAGGCGAAGTTGTTTTGGTATGTAGACAACGAATACAAAGGTACGACACAAACTTTCCACGAAATGCAAATTGAAGCAGAAACCGGGATTCATTATATTACAGTGGCGGATGAATTTGGGAACGAGATTAAGAGACGAGTGGAGATCATAAAGGATTAATGATGAGTAGCCTTTCACCCTGAAAAAGTACACAAAAACTGTAACGATTAAAACTTCAATTTTTTTATTTTAGCATTAACCAAAATCCTGTTAGGGATTCAATATTGGTAGAATATTAATTGACATTCACCAAAAATCCCGTTAGGGATGATATAATATGGCCAACACGTATACACAAATTCACATCCAATTTGTTTTCGCTGTAAAATTCCGTGACGGATTAATTCATTTGTCCTTTAAAGACGAATTATACCAATATATAGCCGGAATAATTAAACATCACAATCATAAATTATTAGCGATTAATGGAATGCCCGACCATATTCATATATTTGTTGGAATGCGTCCATCACAGTCACTTTCTGATTTGTTACAAGACATTAAAGGAAGCTCATCAAAATGGATTAATGAAAAAAAGTTTCTTAAAGTAAAATTTGAATGGCAAGAAGGTTATGGTGCATTCTCTTATTCTAAATCTCAGGTTAATAATGTGATTAATTATATTAAGAATCAAGAACAGCATCATGAAACAAAGAGTTTCAGATACGAATTTTTAGAGTTTTTAAAATTATTTGAGGTTGCGTATGATGAGCGTTATATTTTTAAAGACCCGATTTGATTATATCATCCCTAGTGGGATTTATTTTAAACACGTTTGTTGTTTTTACCCATATTGAATCCCTAAAGGGATTTCTCTCTAGTACGTTTTTGTTGCCCAAATTTAATCCCTTAAGGGATTTTTCTTAGATGTTTATGTTATAAGTTGAATATTTTAGAAAGCAGTTTGCCCTAGCCCGGATAGCAGTGGAAATCCTTTTTCGTCTTTCGGATTTATGATTGAAACCTTATAATGCTGCCGAAAAAGATTGCAACGTATAGCCGGAAACAGCTCCCAATAAAGCATAAAAAAACCATCCGTGTTATGAAAACAGGATGGTTTCTTCTTTTTATTCTTTAATTTCATTTCCTTGATTGTCAAAGAAATGGTATTCTAAATACGTGTAAGCGTCACGAGATTTGATATTAAGAGGAGGAAGCCCAGTGGGCTTCAGGTATTTTTGCTTTAGCAAAAAAGCATAAAAAAACCATCCGCGTTATGAAAACGGGATGGTTTCTTCTTTTTATTCTTTAATTTCATTTCCTTGATTGTCAAAGAAATGGTATTCTAAATACGTGTAAGCGTCACGAGGTATGATTTTCACCCACTTTTTATGTTCAAAAAACCATTTTGAACGTAATGATGGAAAACCTTTTTTAAGGTATGCTGCCACAAATGGGTGAACGTTTAGTTTCACGCCACTGTGGTCTTTGATAATCTTTTCGAGGGAGAAATTAATTTTGTCGATAATTTGTATTGGTGCGTCTACATCACCGCTCAAATTGTTCGGATTTTCTTCTCTGGTCTCTATGTTAACTTCAGGTCTTACGCGTTGGCGAGTGATTTGAACTAATCCAAATTTACTCGGCGGTAAAATCTTATGTTTGGCTTTGTCGTCGCTCATTTCTTCTCTAAGGAAGTTGAATAAGACTTGGCGATTGTCTGGATTTTGCATATCGATAAAATCGACTACAATAATACCACCCATATCACGCAGACGCAATTGTCGTGCGATTTCGGCAGCGGCTATCATATTCACTTCGAGTGCAGTATCTTCTTGGTTAGAAGCTTTGTTAGAACGGTTGCCGCTATTCACGTCGATAACGTGTAAAGCTTCGGTATGTTCTATAATTAAATAAGCTCCTTTACTCATGGATACTGTGCGCCCAAATGAAGTTTTGATTTGTCGCTCAATATGGTATTTCTCAAACAATGGCACGTCTTTCGACTGGTAAAGCCTAACTATTTTTTGTTTCTCGGGTGCTATTTCGGCTAAATAGTCCTTTGTTTCTTGGTACAACTCTTCATCATCTGTTTGAATACTTGTGAAAGTATCATTGAATACATCTCGTAATATGGAAGAGGCTTTGTTAAGCTCTCCCAATATTTTGGACGGATGATGAGCGGTTGGTAATTTTTTACACATTGCAGTCCATCTATTCATTAAGTTCTGCAAATCTTTTTCTAATTCGGCTATGCTTTTGCCTTCGGCTACTGTTCTCACAATAACCCCGAAACCCCTTTGTTTTACGGATTGTACTAGTTTTTTCAAACGGTCTTTCTCTGCTTTGGATTCTATTTTTTGTGAAATAGAAACGCGATCAGAAAAAGGAACCAACACTACAAATCTTCCCGCGAATGACAGCTCAGTGCTGATTCTGGGTCCTTTGGTAGAAATAGGTTCTTTGACTACTTGAACTAATACCGATTGATTGGCACTTAGTATATCTGATACTGTACCATCTTTATCAATCTCTTTTTCAAACTGGAAGTTTTTTAGGGAGAAATCTTTTAGTTTACCTGCGCTTACAAGTTTTATGAATTTCAAATAAGAAGCCAAGTTTGGTCCTAAATCGTGGTAATGTAAAAAGGCATCTTTTTCAAAGCCTACATTTACAAAAGCCGCATTCAGACCTGCAACGGGTTTTCTGATTTTGGCGATAAAAATATCCCCAACCTGAAAGTTACTCGTGTCTTCCTGTTTGTGTAATTCAATTAGTTTTCCATCTTTTAATAAGGCAAAATCTACAGCATTGTCACCACTACGGATGATTAATTCTTTATTCATGTTGTAAATTTTTATCCAGACAAAAAGCTTTTAGCTTCTAGCTTTTAGCTCTTAGCCAAAATTGGCTAATTGCTGACGGCTAATTGCTGACGGCTAAAGTAAGGATGGATTAAACATTTTAACAGGTATGTTATTACCCGGTGAATTTTAGATTTTTAGATTATCAGATTGTTAGATTGTTAGATAAAAGTGTCTAACTTTCTAAGAAGGCTAAATTGTCTAAGAAGTCTAATTTTCGATTTCAATGAACTTTTTTTAAAAAAAGAAAAGTAGTTTAGAACTACTTTTTCTTTTTGTGTCGGTTAGCTCTCGCTCTTTTTTTACGTTTGTGCGTCGCTACCTTATGTCT
>JBDLVY010000267.1:0-6489 GCA_039804545.1 Bacteroidota bacterium
AGTCTATTATTTTGAAGGCGGTTTCTCTGAATATGAAGAAAACAAAAAGAAACGTTTGGGAATTGATGTCACTCCAAAACGAATCAAATACAGAAAGTTGATTAGAAATTAACGTATTACATCGAAAATCCTGAGTAATCAGGATTTTTTTTTGAATAAAAACTTTATATTTGAGGAATCTAACTAACCAAATGAATAAGATTAAACGTCTCAGTTTACTTTTATTTTTACTTTTTTCGATAAGCTCCGTTTATCCACAGAATAATGATTCGGAAAAAGTAGTAATTAAAGAACTTATCAGTCAAGCGGTTGATGATTTCAGTCATGCTAATTATGAAAAAGCACTGGAATCTTCTAAACAAGCTTTGGTGAAGTCTTTTGCCATTAACGATGATTTGTTGATTGCTCAATCCTATAATACGATCGGGGCTATTTTTAATGAATGTGCCGAAACCGATAAAGCCATCGAGTTTTACAACAAAGCTTTGTTTTATGCCAAAAAACTGAACAATGACAAAATGTTCAATTGGATTTACAGCAATTTGGGTAGCGTGTATTATTTTAATAAAATTGATGTCCAAAAAGGAATCAATTACTACAAAAAAGCCCTTTATTATGCTGTAAAAATTAACGATAAACCGCAAATTGAATATACCAAACTCAATTTGGCAAGTGCTTATTTTGCAAATCAACAATACGATTTAGGCAACCGTCAAATCAACGAAATAAAAGAGGAGATTTTAAAAAGCGATAACCAAGAGTCTAAGATTTCATTGCATATTCTATTAGGGATTTACGACAGTAATAACCATAATGAGGCAGAAGCTCAAATGCATTTTTTTGACGCTAAAAAGTTAGCAGAGCAAAATGGTTATCATACCTACATAATCAATGTTTATGAAAACTTAGTACAGTTTTATCATTCCCACAATGAATTAAAAAACGCCGAGTTATATCAGCATAAATTAGATTCACTCAATAAAATAGTCTATTCAGATGAGAAAATTGACAATCTAAAAAAAGCAGCTACACAAATTGAGTTGCAGGAATATAAAATACAATTAGGTAAAATTGAAAAGGAAAATGAGTTCAACCAAAAATCACTTAAAGACTCAAAGTTAATTGTAATACTCTTTATCGTAATTCTGATTATTCTTCTTTTATTGCTGCTAACTCTTTACAAAAATATTAAGTTAAGAGAGTATGCTAATCAAGAATTGACCATAGCGAATGAAGCTTTGCAAGAAGCAAAAGAAAGAGCAGAAGAAGCTTCGCAACTCAAATCGCAATTTGTGTCTACCATTACACACGAATTGAGAACACCATTATATGGCGTAATAGGAATTACCAACATCATTACCGATGAACATAAGGAGTTGGCCAACAGCCCGCATTTGAAATCGCTGAAATTTTCGGCCAAATATTTATTGTCATTGGTTAACGATATTCTTCAAATCAATAAAATTGAAGAGAAAAGAGTAGTTTTGGAAAACCTTATTTTCAACCTTACCGATGAAATCACCACCATACAAAATTCGGTCGAATACATAGCCGATAAAAACAATGATAAACTGATCGTTGAAATAGACACAGCGATTCCGGAGTTTTTAATCGGAGACAAACTTCGCCTTTCTCAGATTATCATGAATTTGCTTAGCAATGCTTTAAAGTTTACTAAAAATGGTGAAGTTGCACTTATCGCAGATCTGAAAGAAGTGGTTGGAAGTACCTATTTTATTCAGTTTAAAGTAAAAGACAACGGTATTGGGATAGCCCAAGAACATCAGGAGAAAATCTTTGATAAGTTTGTTCAAATAGAACGCAAAGAAGAAGATTATCAAGGAACAGGTTTGGGATTGTCCATTGTATCGAGATTGATTACACTTTTTAACAGTGAGATTTTTTTGGAAAGTGAAGAAAATGTCGGTACTACTTTTACGTTTACTATCGGTTTTGAATATGATCAAGAAAAATCAAGAGAGATTATCAATAACATTGTAGTTGATTTATCCGACAGTCATTTTTATAATATTTTGGTAGTAGAAGACAATAAAATCAACCAAATGGTTACCAAAAAAATCATCCAAAACAGCAATATGAGTTGTACTATAGTGGATGATGGTTACGCCGCGCTTGTGGCTTTAGAGCGTGAAAGATTTGATTTGATTTTGATGGATATCAATATGCCGTTAATTAACGGATTTGAAACTACCCGAAAAATAAGAGAAAAAGGCATAGCCATTCCGGTAATAGCTTTGACCGCTTTTGATAAGCAAGAAGTAACCGAAGAAGCGATTTCTGCCGGTATGAACGATATTATGGTCAAGCCTTTTGAACCCTCAAAATTATTCCAAGTGATTTCTAATAACATCAAGAAAAAAGAAAGCGTTGATTAATACCAACGCTTTTTATTTTTCTTAGAAGCTTCCGATTTTCTGGAGTTGTTTCCTTCAGGTTTCTTTTTGTTTCTTAAATCAGGTTTGGCATCCGGATTTGGAACTTCGTCTTTCCAAGGAAATGGATGGTCTTTTATGATTTTTACATTTACCTTGATTAATTTTTGAATGTCTTTCCAATAAGGTTCTTCGTCTTTTCCGCAAAAAGAAATGGAAATCCCACCATTTCCGGCACGACCAGTTCTACCGATGCGGTGTACATAAGTCTCAGGAATATTCGGTAAATCAAAGTTGATTACATATGGCAAACTTTCTATATCAATTCCACGAGCCGCAATATCTGTAGCTACCAAAACTGTGATTTCTTTGTTTTTAAAATTCTCCAAAACCCTTTGACGCGCTGTTTGTGATTTGTCACCGTGAATGGCTTCAGCATTTACACCATGTTTTTTCAAAGCTTTGACCACATTGTCTGCACCGTGTTTGGTTCGAACAAAAACCAAAACATTGCTTAAGTTTTCATTGCGTATCAAATGGTACAACAAACCGCGTTTATCAGATTTATCTACAAAATAAATTTGCTGCTCTATAATTTCCGCCGTAGAGGAAACTGGAGTAACCGATACATATTCGGGTTGGTTTAAAAAGGTATCTGCCAATTCTCGAATCGCCATTGGCATTGTTGCCGAGAATAAAAGCGTTTGTCTGTTGGTGGGAACCAATTTCACAATCTTTCTCACATCATTGATAAAGCCCATATCGAGCATCAAATCAGACTCATCTAAAACCAAATAATGCAAATGATCGAAATCAACAAAACCTTGTTTGTGTAAATCCAATAATCTTCCCGGTGTAGCAATTAAGATATCAACACCTTTTTTCAATTGGTCTACTTGTGGTACTTGAGAAACACCACCAAAAATGGTTAGTTGTCTCAAATTAGTGTACTTACCGTAAGTGTCAAAACTTTCCCCAATTTGTACGGCCAACTCACGAGTAGGTGTAACCACTAGGCAACGAATTTGTTTGGTTTTTTTAGACGAACCTACCATTCTGTGGAGGTTGTGTATAATAGGTATGGCAAAAGCTGCAGTTTTCCCCGTACCCGTTTGGGCACAACCTACCAAGTCTTTTCCGGCTAAAATAATCGGAATGGCTTTTTCTTGAATAGGTGTAGGGTTGGTATATCCTTCTTCAAAGACGGCTCTTTGAATACTGTTGGATAATGATAAATCTTCGAATAACATAAAAAATTGCTTACGATTAAGTGTAAGCCGCAGCAAAGATAAGGTTTTATAAGTTATGAAATGAAGTGCCTGTTTTCGGGTTAAACTCGCAACTTTGAACTCGCAACTTTGAACCTAGACAAGCTCTTTCCTCGACTTGATAAAATCGGTGACCAAATAACCAATGAGTTTTCCGATAAGATGGTTGTTTTTTTCTTCGCCTAAATCAGGTGCACCTTCGCAAATGTGGAGATAAGAAGCGTTTTTGTTTTTGCCGAAAAAGGACACAAATTGACGCAATTCCTCAATTGAAAAACCGCTCATGGTCATGGCGCTACTGGCAATGTTGGGCAAAGCATCTAAATCGATTTCAATGCCATATGCATCACTTTTGATAAAATCATATGCTGTATTCAACTCTTGCTGGAAGTTTTTTTGTTGGCGTACTTTTATTTCGTCATAAGTATTATAATTTACGCGGTCTTCCATTTTTTTCAAAATGTCAATTACATTTTTAGACGTATAATTTTCGTGTAAACCAAAGATGAAATATTTCTTCAAAAAACCTTCTTCGTAAGCATAAGAAAAGCCGTTTCCACTGTGTCGTCCTTCCAATATTCTGAAATCGGAATGGGCGTCAAAATTAACAGCATTGATTGGTTTTCCGAATCCTAAAGCCGTTCCTTTGATATTGCCGTAAGCATTGTTATGTCCACCACCAATAATAATAGGAGTTTTTCCACATTTAATGATAGTAGTCATGACGTGTACGACTTCTTTGTCGATTCGCTCTACTAAAGTGCTTAATAGCTTTCTGTCGGCGGTTTTGTGAAAGTCAAGATTTTTGGCTTCTTCCATTTCTTGCGTAGCATCGAGAGTGCCTAATACAACAATCTGACTGCCTTTACAAAAGCGATTGTGTTGAATATTAGCAATACTGCTGATAGCACTTTGCCAAGCTGATGCTGCGCCCGGACGTCCAAAATTGGCTCTAATTCCAACATCTTCAGGGATACCCAATAAAACATATTTGGCCTCGCATTTTTTTAAAAAATCAATGGGATTTTCACCTTTGGGAATGGTTAGCATTTTTTCGCCAAATTTTACTTCACCACTACGGTGATTGGTAACCTTGGCTAAATCTGTTATTGTGAAAGGAATTAATCTTTCCATTTGAAGAATATTTGCTCAAAAATATAATTTAATTGTTTATTTAACGTTACTATAATAAATATTATTACTTTATATTATTACTTTTGTTAAAATTAAATTTTACAACTTATGGAAAATCAAAACGGTAATTCGAAACTTAAGGCAATCGTAGCAATCTTAGCTATATTATTAGTAGGAAGTTTGGTTTACATCTTCAAATTGACTTCTGATGCGAAGACAATGGAAACTACAGTAGTAGAAACAAAATCTGAGAAGGAAGCTGTTTTAAAAGATTTAGAAACACTAAAAGCTACTTATGATGCAGCTCTTGCAGAAAACTCTCTAATGACCGATGATTTGATTGAGGAAAGAGCTAAAGTTGAAAAACTGATAGCTGAATTAAAAGCCGCTAAAGGAGATGTAGCTTCTTTGAGAAAATTCAAAGAGCAGTACAAACAATTAGAGGTTAAAATGAAAAATCTAATGCAGGAAGTAGAAGTTTTGAAAGCCCAAAACCAAACTTTAACCACCAATTTAGACAGTACCAACGTTGTTTTAGAAGATTCTAAAAAATACAATCAAGTATTGGTAGGTCAAAATGAAGAGTTGGCTAAAACAGTTGAAAAAGGTCAAAAATTATCGGTAACCAATTTGAAAACTGCTGCTTACAAGCAAAGAAGTTCAGGAAAACAAATTGAGACTGACAAAGCTAGCAGAGCCGACTTATTGCAAATTAGCTTCACTATTGCAGAGAACAAAATTGCTAAGTCAGGAGATAAAGTATATTATGTTCAAGTGATTGATGCTAAAAATAATGTTTTAGGAGATAAGGCTACAGTTTCTTTTGGGGATACTAATTTAACTTACAGTTTTACTACTACAGTAAAGTATGAAAATCAAACTGTAAATGTAAAAGAGCAATTACCAGGTAAAGATTTTGCTAAAGGGACTTATTTCGTGAATGTATTTGACAAAGGCGAATTGGTTTCAAAAAGCAGTTTCTCTTTGAGATAAATAAAGATCAATAAAATGAAAAGTCCTGAGCAATCAGGGCTTTTTTTTATGCCATCACTTTTCCGTTGAGGAGCACTTGTTCTATTAAATTACTGCCAAAAGCATAGGGCAATTCATAAAAAGAATTGAGTGGTTTGGTAATAATCAGATTAGCTTTTTTGCCCGCGGTAATACTGCCGTGTGTTTTTGATAATCCCATGGCGTAAGCACCATTGATAGTGGCTGCATTGATGGCTTCTTCAGGAGTCATTTTCATTTTGATACAAGCAGTGGCTACCACAAAATTCATATTCCCAGAAGGCGTAGTTCCCGGATTAAAATCAGAAGCTAAGGCTAAGGGTAATCCTGCCGCTATCATTTTTCTCGCCGGAGTATAAGGAATACTGATAAAATAAGAACAACTCGGCAAAGCTACGGCCATCGTTTCGCTGTCTTTTAAAGCCTCAATATCTTCGTTGGTTACAATTTCAAGATGGTCAACCGAAAGGGCATTGTGCTTTACGCAAGCGGCAATTCCGTTGATGGTGGTAAATTGGTTCACATGTATTTTTGAACGCAATCCGTATTGTTTTCCGGCTTTCATAATGCGTTCTGTTTCTTCCACAGAGAAATAGCCTGTTTCTAAAAATGCATCAATATAATCGGCTAGTTTTTCTTCGGCAATTTTGGGTAACATTTCGTTGATAATAGATCGGAAGAGC
>JBDLVY010000268.1:0-4913 GCA_039804545.1 Bacteroidota bacterium
AGATGAAGTAGATTTGATCATTTCCCACATTACAGAACTCGGAATTAACGTAATCATCAACGACATTCACAAAGGCTTGTTGTACAAAGACCAAGTCTATGAAGACATCCGATTGGGAGACAGAATAACGGGGTACATCAAAACTATTCGTCCCGATAATAAGATTGATGTGACTTTACACAAATTTGGCTACAGCAATGTAGAACCCAATGCCGAAAAAATTCTGTACGAACTAAGAGCCAGCAGAGGATTTTTAAGACTCAACGACAACAGCCATCCCGAAGACATTAAAACCGTTTTGAAGATGAGTAAAAAGACGTTTAAAAAAGCGATTGGCGCCCTCTACAAAGAAAAACGCATCGAGATAAAAGAAGACGGCATTTACTTGGTCTCCGAAGACAAAGCGTAAAGCATTACTCCCCAAGTTCCAACTCAGCAGGTACCGGCGTTTCTATTTCTGTTTTCTTCTGGTAAAACAGACTGCTCACCATACTTAAGGTAGCATAAGGTCGGTTAGAATATTTATTGCCCAAACAAATTACGGTCACTGTATCTTTTTTGACCGGTACAAAGGAAGTATTGTTGCCATGCCACCAACCGTTGTGGTACACCATTTTTTCACCGTTTGGCGGTAAAAAACGCATGCGCATGCCTAGGCCATAATCCTTTATGGGTTTGGCTACTTTAGCGGCACTATATCCGTAATAAGCTTCTTGGAGCAATTCGGGTTTGATAAACTCTGCGGCATAAGTCGCCAGGTCAAATTTGACCAAATCACGGGGCGTAGAGTAAATGTTTTTATCGCCATACAAATTGTCATATTGGTCCCAAGGGAAAACCGTACTCGAGCGGTATGATTTACAAACAGTATCCCTATCGGTTTCATAATTGAATACAAAAGTATTCTTCATGCCAAGCGGTTTGAAAATAAGGGTTTGCATGGCATCGCGATAGTTCTGACCGGTAGCTCTTTCGATGATTAGGGCCAAAATAACGTAATTGGTATTGCAATAATCAAAGCGCGCATTATCGGCAAAAACGGGTTTGAATTTTTGCTTGATCATCAAATCCAAAATGTCCTGATTGGTCAATACCTTTTTTCGGTTCCAAGCTTTTTTCATGATGCCCGGAAAGTTGGAGTAGTGGGGCAAACCGCTTCGGTGGTTCAACAAGGTTCTGATGGTGGTATTTTTATAGGGGAATTTCGGAATCCAATCGGTTACTTTTTGGTCGAGCATTAAGTTGTCTTCTTGAACCAATTTCAAGATGGCGGTTGCGGTGAGTACTTTGCTCACAGAAGCCAAGTGGATGGCCGTATTAGCATCGATTTTTTCACCCGTTTTGGCATTGGCAAAGCCTTGGTAATCTTCATAAATAATGCGACCGTTTTTGGCCACTATAAAACTACCGCTATAGTAAGGTGAGTTGATAAACTTTTTGTAAAACGAATCTATCTTCGGTTTTTTCTCGTTGAGGTAGGCTTCCGATACGGGTCCAAATTTAACCCCAAACGGAATGGTAATTAAAGTACTGTCAAAAGCAACTTTGCTTTGCGTAAAAAATAACCGAATTCCTGCCGTTGGTCCGGAGAAGTAAAAAAGGGTTGATAATAAAAAGGAAATCGGGATAAACTTCATGATTGCAATAATACCAATATTTAAACGAAATTAAAACCCAAAAACTCTAAATAGTTGTTAATCTTTCCAACTTTTGTTAACAAAAAAACCGCCTCAAAAAGGAGGCGGTTTTTAGGGAATTAAATTTTAACTTTTATGGGTAACATGAATAAGGTTCTTACGGGTTTTCCGTCTTTAATGCCCGGTTCCCATTTTACTTTAGACGCTTTAAGCAAACGGATGGCTTCTTTTTCTACTTCTTTATTGTTGCCGCGTAAAGCCTTAATGTCTGTTAATGTTCCGTCTTTTTCAATTACAAAAGACATGATTACGCTCATGGTGATTTCTCCGTCGTCACTGATTTCAGGGCTGACAAATTTTCTGGCCACATAATCGTAGAACTTATCCATACCTCCAGGATATTTTGGAAGCTTGTCCAATTCGTTGGTTTTTATAACGATATCGGTTTCTCCGTCATTTGTACCTTTGGTACCGCCTGTAGTATTGCCACCACCGGGAGTAGCGATAGTTCCGGTCGCATTGCCACCATTTGGATTTGGGTCGTCTGTTTTAGGTTTGTCCAAGTCGGTATTCTTAGTGATCACATCAGTAGCCTCTTTTGATTCTACAATAACAGGATCAACTAAGTCTTTTGATTCTACTTTTTCAGACGGCTCATTTTTTTCTGTAAGCGGAATGACTTTTTTTTCAGGTTCGTTTTTTTTCTTCGGCGGATACGTAAAATTATCTACTTGTATAATAACATCCGGATTCTCATCGATTACTTCTGTTGCCTCACCAAAAGAAGTTAAAAATAAACCTAGGCCGATAGCGCCAACAAAGAAAGTAACACCGCCAAGAAGGGCTAATAGAGAAGTTTTGGCATTCTCTTGGCGTAATTGGTAAGCACCGTAGGCTTTGTTTCTGCCTTCAAAAACCAGATTGATCCAGTTTTTTTCATAAATACTAACGTTTGACATGATTAAATGGTTTTAGAGTTAAGTATTTATACTACATAAGCAAGGTGTTTAATGGTATAACGCAAGAACTGTTTAAATAGTATAAATAATGTTAATTATTTAACTATATAGAGCACCTATTTCCCTAAAAGGTTGGGAAGCCTTAAAAAATAATGGGAGAATTAAATTTTATTTTTTGCTCTCGATGATTTCTGCCAGTAGTTTTTTGGCGCGAAGCAATTTGATTTTCACGTTGCTCAAAGGTTCGCCCAACTGCTCAGCAATTTCCTGATAACTCATTTCCTGAAAGTAACGCAACTGTATGACTTCTTGGTAATGCGGTTTCAATTCTTTGATGAATTGGAGCAGGCGAGAAAGGTTTTGTTCGGTAATCAATTCGTCTTCGGCAGATGGAGAACTGTCGGCTACGTTATAAGCTTGTTGGTCTTCTTCATCGGTGATTTCTACAAACACGGTAGATTTCTTTTTGCGAAGCATATCAATATGCACATTTTTAGCAATGGCAATCAGCCAAGTATTGAATTGAAATTCGGGATTGTAAGTGGCAATTTTGTCAAAAGCTTTAGAGAAAGTTTCTATGGTAATGTCTTCCGAATCGGTTTCGTTTTCGGTGCGTTTGAGCATAAAGCCGTAGACTTCGTTCCAGTAGTGGTCGAGTAAAAAGGTAAACGCTACTTGGTCACCTTTTTTGGCCATCTCTATGTATTTGTTTATTTCCAATGCACCGGTTTTGAGAACGTATTGGTGATGAATACATTCAATTGGGTGAAAATTAAAACAATTTCTATGATGGGAAACCAATACATGACATCTTTTTCTTTAAGCTTTCCGGCGGCAAATCCCATGGATAACCACGCAAACAAATAGCGGAATCCAATGATGCTCACTACTGCAATCCATTGAAATTGAAAAGCCAGCAAGACTATTGGCAACAATACAAACAACAATTGCGACGCATAAAAAAGCCCCAATTGGTTGCGGTCAAACATTTTGTAATGATTCGCAGTCGATACATGACGGCGCTTTTGGGTAAACCAGTCCTTAAATGATTTTTTAGGTTCCGAATAGGTAAAACTGTCTTGTACATAACAAACGGTTGTATTTTCTCCGGTTGCGGCTTGGTTGATAAACAAATCGTCATCACCCGAACGGATTTTCATGTGGTCCATAAAACCACGCACTTTAAAAAACTCTTCGCGTTTGTAGGCCATATTACGGCCAACACCCATATAAGGTTTTCCAATTTTGGCCCAAGAAAAATATTGGGTTGCCGTGAGTAAGGTTTCAAAACGGATGATTTTATTTAAAAACGAATGGGCTATTTTGTCATAAGCACCATACCCCAAAACTATATTCTTTTGGGCAGTAAACTGGGAACTCATACTCGTAATCCAATCTTTGGAAGTGGGATAACAATCGGCATCAGTAAACAATAAGTACTCGTATTTTGCGGCTTTGATGCCTAGGGTTAACGCGAATTTTTTATTGCCCCAAAAAGCTTCGTTGTTTTCAACTTTAACCAATTTTACATTAGAATATTGTTTTTCAAAGGCTTCAAAAATCTCCAAAGTATTATCGCTTGAGGCATCGTCAATCAAAACAATTTCAAAAGTATGGTAATTTTGTTCCGCCAAAAGCGGGACAAATTGTTTTACGTTCTCTTCTTAATTTTTGGCACAAAAAATTACTGAAATCGGTACTCTCTTCGGAGTGACAGTTTGTGGTTTCGCAAAACTAAACTTGCCAAAAACGACAACATAATACAAGAATTGAACAACAACAACGGCGATGAATAGACAGAATAGCGTTAGTAACATATACTTTTTTTGACTTTAAAAAGGTGTGCAAATGTAGTTATTCTAACCGCAATAATCAAAGTAATTTTAACAAATTCCTATCGGTTCTTTTTCATTTCGTGGGCGATGTCAATGGCTTGAGGGTCATTGGTTTTTTCCAATTCGGTGATGATGTTTTGGTAGTTTTTATCGTCGCGGTTTTGCGATAATTTCTTTTGGGCTTCTATACTGGTGATTTCGATTTCAAAAGCAATAATGCCTCGTGCTTCCCGCATGGTTTTTTCGGTTAGATTTTCGACACGAACGGGTTGTTCCGATTTGGCTTCGTATTTATCGACTAATTTTTTAAGCGAATGGACCGCTTGCTCGTGAGTATAAATCGTTACTTTTCCGTAAACATGTACAGCGAGATAATTCCAAGTCGGTACATTTTCATGATCGTACCAAGAAGAAGAAATATAAGTATGCGCACCCGAAAAAATGGCTAAAACTTCAGCATCGCTTTTAAGACTTTCCGCTTG
>JBDLVY010000269.1:0-7694 GCA_039804545.1 Bacteroidota bacterium
GTTTTGGGTTTGGTGTAATACGTCCAATAATCCCCACTGTTGGTGATATTGTAAATCCCGCTTCGGTGGTTCAACAAGTTAGCAATGGTTATTTTCTTTGCATTGGGCACTGACGGAAAATAAGCATCTATAGTTTGGTTTAAGGCTATTTTTTTTTCATCTACCGCTTTAAAAACCATAGCGGAAGTAAACATTTTAGAGATAGAACCAATGCGGTACTTAGTAGCATTAGTGGATCTTCGTTTGCTATAGATATCGGTCATTCCGACTGATTTTTGGTACAGCACTTTGCCACCTTCACTTAGGGTTACACTTCCCATAAACTTGTTATTGTTTTCCAAAAGGGTAAACAAGCTGTCTAATTTCGCCCAATCATTTTGGGCAAAAGCTGAACTGGTAAAAAGAAAAAAAAGCAAGGCAACGGAAATTCTTTTGGTCATGACGGTAAAGATTTATTTGTGCGGTAAAAGTATTGAAAAAGAAGGTAAGTATTAAAATTGGTGCAAAATATCATTTCAAAAATCTGTTAAAAAAACAGTATCAATAAATTAAAAATACTCCTATATTTGGCAAAAAATAAAACAATTATGAAAAAATTACTCTTAGCATTCTTCCTGCTATATGGTTTGACTGCCATGTCTCAATCTACCGATTTAGATCCGTTTGACCTTAATTATTCGTTTGTATCGTTGCCGAATAAACCTATTTTAGAGAAAAAAAACAGAACGTATTCCTTTGTAACCAACATCGATCGCAACTTGCAATACAGCAAATCGAAGTATTTCATTGAGAACCAAGTAACCATTTCTGGCTTTGAAAAGAAAGAAAAAAACGGTTATTTGAGCATTGAAGTTGTTTTACAAAATCCGGTGATTACTAAAAAAGACATTACAACCAGAACCAGCTCTTCAAAAGACAAAAACGGAAGAGTAACAAATAAGTATTATTATACGGTGGAATATTCTTATTCCCAAGACGGTAATGCCAAAGTAGTGAGCAATGACGGGAAAGTGAATAAAATAATCAACTTTACCGGACAAAAAAATGCTAAAAGTCAAGAGTATGAAAGCTATTCTCAAGCAGAAAGTTTTCAATATGGTATATACAGTTTGATTCGAAATAATTATGCTACTGAGGTTGTGAATACCATGAATAACCAATTGAACGATGAATTTGGTTATCCTGTAAAATCGGGTACAGATAAATTATGGATATTGGCCAATAAAAAACACCCAGAGCAATTGGCAGAATACAATGCGTATTTGACGGTGAAAAATGCTTTCGAGAGAATGAATTTTGCCGAACCAACCGCTGATATTGAAGCCGAAGTAAAAGACGCAATTGCTTACTTTGAAGCGTTGCCAACCAAATACAATCAGGATGAAAAAGCACACCGCAAAATTAGATACAGTGCATATTTTAACTTGGCTAAAATTTACAGTTTGTTAGACAAACCCGCTAAATCTAATGAGTATTGTCAAAAATTAATTGCCAATGATTATGATAAATTTGATGGGGAATCGATGTTAAAAACCAACAATGAAATGCTTACCCTTTTCAAAGCCAATCAAATTACCAATCGCCACTTTAGTGTAGAAACTAAAAACTTTGTCTTTGAAGAAAAACAACAGGTGTATTCTAATACTACCTCAAGTGAGCCGGTTACTAATGCGCCTTATAGCATTGAAACGGACCAAAACTATATTTTGGCTTATATGCTTACCATTAAGAATGATACTATTGCAGGGTATATGCACAAAAGCCGATCAATGAATTTAAGTGAAGCGGTTACTGTAACGGTAAAAGATTTCCAAGGCAAATTTTCGGAAAGAAATTTTAAAGCCAATGAAGTTTCTCGATTGATTTTGAGTAACGGAGAAGAATATGCCACGGTAGCTTTCCGTGTATCGGTGGATAATGGCGGAATGACTATGGCTTCGGCAACTAAAAAGTTTGCTAAAGAAATGTTTGTCGGAAAAAAAATCAGTGTTTACCAATATTTCAACGGTGAGGTGATTATTAAAATGGCCAGTGATTCCGAAGGAAAATCAAATGCTTCCGCCGGTTGGATGCTCGGACCCAAAAAACGATTTGAAGAAATGGGCAAAGGTTGTCCGTCGCTCTTAGAAAGGGTTGAGAAAAAGGAATTCAAAAACAATCTCGAAAGCATACTGTCATTTGCAGAAGCACTCGAAGCTTGTAAGTAATAAAAAAAAAGTCTCTCATTCGAGGGACTTTTTTTATACTATTTGTTCAGTTTTTTATGCTTTAATAAATAGGCCGAAGTTTGGTAATAGGCAATGGTTTCTTTGACCAAATCTTCTCGCAAAACAGTCATCGGTTTTTCTTCAAAATGGGATTGAAACTCGGCTTTGATTTGGGGTTTCATTTGTGGCACCAATTGAAATTGTTTTACTTTTTTAACCGGAGAAATCACGGTGAGCACATTGTCTTTTATCATGCCCAAATCCTGATAAGTGGCCACAAAAGCCCTTGGCTGATAGTTTTTATCAAATACATCTTGTCCGTAAAACTTACTCTCGTAACTAAAGTTAAGCAATCCAAATAGCGTTGGCATAACATCAATTTGCGACATCAAAGTGGTAAAGTGTGAAGGTTGTATAAATCCCGGAGCATATACCATCGCTGGTATGCGGTATTTGTCTAAAGGCAATTCGGTTTTCCCTGAACTTGACGCACAATGATCGGCTAAGATTATAAATACCGTATTCTTAAACCAAGATTGTTTTTCGGCCATTTTGAAGAATTGTGCCAATGCATAATCGGTGTATTTCACACCGCCATCTCTTGACTTAGCCGTACCCGAAATATCAATTTTTCCTTCCGGATAAGTAAACGGACGGTGGTTGCTGACCGTCATGATATGGTTAAAGAACGGCTTGTTTTGTTGGGCTTCTCGATTCATTTCCTTAATAGCTTTTTGGTACATATCTTCATCACATACGCCCCAAATATTAGCAAACGTAATTTCTTCGGGTGAAAAGCTGTTTTTATCAATTATATCATAGCCGTTTCCGCCAAAAAAATCACCCATATTGTCAAAGAACGCTTCTCCACCATACAGATACTTTACGGTATAACCCTTTTGTTTGAATAGATTACCGGTTGAAAATTTGTTTTTGTTGTCTTCCCGTTTTACCACACTTTCAGCGGCACTTGGCGGCAAACATAAGGTTACGGCTTCCAATCCGCGAACGGTTCTGTTGCCCACTGCATACAGATTGGTAAATTGTAAACTCTTTTCTGCCAATGCATCCAAGAAAGGAGTAAGGTGTTTTTCATTGCCGTATTCGGACATAAAATCTTCACTCAGACTTTCAATCGTTATGAGTACAACGTTTTTATGAAGTTCAGCCGAATCACTTGTAATGGTTCGCAATGTGCTTTCGCCTTTTGTTCCAACCAAATGATTTTGGAGTAAGGCAAATGCTTCGTCCTTAGGAATGGTTTTGTAAAACTTGTCAAAGGCCAATTCGTTGTTCATAAAAGCCGTATAGAATTTGTAAATGCCGTTAGCTTCAAGTTCATTTACATATACATTACTACTATTTTCCTGCTTGGCTATTATCGGAACAGTAAACAAGGATACCAGCAACAGTAAGATATAAAAACCAAACCCTATGATTTTATCTCTAAAAGTAGGCAGCTGATTTAAAAAGGGTTGGGAACGTTTTACAATCAAATAGGTGATGATACCGGTTATCAATCCAACTCCTGCAAATAGTGGAACAACAGGATAGGATTCCATGATATTGCCAATTACGGTATTGGTGTAAACCAAATAATCTACAGCAATAAAGTTATAGCGCACGCCAAATTCATTCCAAAAGAAAAACTCACTTATTGCATTTTGTACAATGACCAAAACGAAGATGAAAATAGCTATCGAAAATAGGATCAATCTTAATGTTTTACGGTATTTTGGTAAAAACAATAACAACCCAAACAGTACCGTTTTTAAAGCGATAAAGCTGATGCCTATTTCGGGTAATGAACCACCGTATTCATTAAGTATTGTATTGAAAAACGAAACATACAAAAGCAGTAAAACCAATCCGCCAAAAACAAAATAACCCCAAGGCTTATCATACTTTTTATTGGATAAGAATAACAGGTAAAGCCATAAAAATGCGCTGCCAAATACAAATACCAATAGGTCTGAAAACAAACCGAAAACAAAAATCTTAATGACTTCGAGGAAACTAAAACTCGATTGGGTAATAGGGTGGAAAAACAAAACCAATCGGAGGATAACATTGGTAATAATAAATAAGAATAACAAACTTAGAATAGGGGAATGCTTTTTGAAATAATTCATAAAGAATGGGGTAATTTAGTAACGTTTGGTTTTAAAACAGGTTTTAAGGGATTAACCCTAAATTAATTTTAGCTTAAGAAAAAAGTTATTGTAAAAAATAAACAATTAAATTATAATTTTACTCTGTGAGGAAGGACAAATATACTCACTCTTTTTTATATAAATAATCCATTATGAAACGCCTACTTTTAATTGCAGTTATATTACTTACTACCAATGGTTTTGCTCAAAATTGGACCACTAATTTAGAAGAAGCAAAAGCTACTGCAACCAAAGAAAATAAAAATATTGTATTGGTATTTTCAGGTTCCGATTGGTGTGCACCTTGTATCAAATTAGACAAAAATGTTTGGCAATCTGCCGAATTTAAAACTTTTGCCGAAGGTAAATTGGTATTATTAAGAGCTGATTTCCCTAAAAAGAAAGCCAATGTTTTACCCGAAGAACTTAAAAAAGCCAATGTAGCATTAGCTGAAAAATACAATAAAGAGGGCTTTTTTCCTTTAGTAGTTGTACTCGATGCCAATGGGAAAGTAGTAGCCAAAAAAGGATACGAAAACCAAACGGCTGAAAAATTCATAGCCGAGTTACAAGCCCTTATCAAATAGAATGAACAGATTACTTGTAATAGTATTTTTTGCTCTTGGTTTTGGAGCCAATGCCCAACTGATTCACAAACGAAAAGTGAGTTTGCTGGGCAGTCCGTTTGAGATAACGGTCGTAGCCAATGATACATTACAAGCCATTCAATATGAAGACATGGCAATCGCCGAAGTCAAACGCATAGAAAACTTAATTTCCGATTGGATTCCGACCACACCCTTGTCGCAAATCAATCAGAATGCCGGAAAACAACCGGTTAAAGTACCCGCAGAATTAATTGAATTGATCGAGCGCTCTACTAAAATCTCTAAATTAACAGATGGGGCTTTCGACATCAGTTATGCTTCAATGGATAAAATATGGAAATTTGACGGCAGCATGAAAGAAATGCCTTCGCCGGAAGCCATTAAAAAATCGGTAGAAAAAGTAGGGTATGAGAATATTGTTATCGATAAAGAAAAGCAAACGGTATTCTTAAAACTCGAAGGCATGAAACTAGGAATGGGTGGCATTGGTCAAGGTTATATAGCCGATAAAATCAAAGCTTTATTGAATTCCAAAGGATGTGCGTCTGGATTGGTAAATGTCTCAGGAGATATCAGCACTTGGGGCAGACAACCCAATGGGGAACAATGGAAAGTGGGCATTAAAAACCCCATGAACAAAAACAAAATATTTGCTACTTTCCCTCTAGAAGATACCGCGGTAGAAACTTCAGGGAGTTATGAAAAATATGTTACCTTTAACGGCAAACGCTATTCACATATCATTGACACTCGAACGGGTTATCCGGCTACAGGTTTGATTAGTGTGAGTATATTTGCCAAAACCACCGAATTGGCTGATGCCTTAGCTACCGGCGTATTCGTAATGGGTAAAGATGCCGGTATGAATTTGGTCAACCAACTACCCGGTATTGGCTGTATTATGGTGGATGAAGAAGGTAAAATTTCAGCTTCAAACAATATTGATTTAAAAAAATACCAAAATGACTAAAGTATTTGGATTGCTTACACTGATTGTTTTCATGTCATCTTGCACTGCGGTGAAAGAATATGAAAAAGAATATATCAACGACACCGAAATGAAGTTATCTGCCAAGACTGCAGAGCGCTATGAAGTAACCTTCCAGGTTTACCGTGAAGCCGCTGCTGGTGCCAATGGCGGAAAAACAGGTGGTGGTTGTGGTTGTAATTAAAAAATAAGATGAAAAAATACATATTCCTATTAGCCTTAATAAGCGGTTATTCTTCTTTTGCTCAGGAAAAAGACAGTACTGCCGTTTTCAAAAAAAGAGTTCTAGACGCTACCGAAGTAGATTTCTTACTCAGTTACTACAAACAAGATGGTGTTCATTCGGCCGTTTCTGGCGGTATGGGTTCTGAGAAATTAACCGATATTGCTTCCAATATTGTTGTGAGCATTCCCATGAATGCCGATGACATACTAACGGTTGACGCCGGTTTATCTGCCTATACTTCGGCTTCTTCAAGTAACATCAATCCATTTAATGGTAGTGGAGCTTCAGGAGGTGGCGATGATGGCGATGATGACAAAGCACCAGCACCTTATGGTACGCCATGGTTGGCTTCATCAGGCGCTTCGGCCCAAGATGCTTTGGCCAGTCTAACCATCAATTACAGTCATAGTTCCGACAGCAGAAACTTTATTTGGAATGCCGATGTATCGTTCTCTAATGAGTATGATTATACGTCTATAGGTTTTGGCGGTGGAATTGCCCAATTGTTCAACGAAAAAAATACCGAGTTAAGTTTGAAAGCCAATGTGTACCTTGACCAATGGCGACCAATCTTACCCACAGAATTGCACGAATATGACCGCTACGGTAGTGGTTTCTTAAACAACGGTTATTTTAGCGGTGTGACGGTTTATAATGAAAACGGAGTATCTTCTACCGGTTATTTGCCTTCACAGTTTGAAGATATCAAATCGGTGAACAGAAACTCTTATTCGTTGTCGTTCTCATTCTCTCAAATTTTAACCAAAAAACTACAGGCTTCACTGTTCTTTGATGTCTTACAGCAACAGGGATTGTTGTCAACACCTTATCACCGTATTTATTTTGCCGATAAATCCAATTATTATATTGGGCAAAGCCAATACATTCCGGTTTATGAAACTACAGAAAACGTTGGGGTTTACCGCTTAGCCGATGACATTGAGCGTTTGCCGGATACCCGTTTCAAATTGCCCATTGGCGCTCGATTGAATTACTACATCAGCGAAAGATTTAAACTGCGTACTTACTACCGTTTTTATACCGATGATTGGGGCATTCAAGCGCATACCGCTAATATTGAAGTGCCAATTAAGTTGAATGATAAATTCACTGTTTACCCAATGTATCGTTACTACACCCAAACCGAATCCAAGTATTTTGCACCGTTTGAAACGCATGTGTCAACAGAAAAGTATTATACGTCAGATTATGATTTATCAACGTTCAATGCAAGCCAATACGGAATAGGAGCGACTTACCTTGATATTTTTACCAAAGGCCATCTTTGGAAATTTGGGTTAAAGAATATCGATTTCCGATACAACCACTACCAACGCAGTGATACTTTGAGTGCCGATATCGTTTCTTTGGCCTTTAAGTTTGTGATGGATAAATAGGCGTTAAGCATTCGGATTTTGCTTTTTGGCAATATTCTTCAGCGAAACAATTCTAAAACAACAATAACGGCAGCACAAACCATGACAATGATATGGTTAGTGTTGCTAAGATAAG
>JBDLVY010000270.1:0-4009 GCA_039804545.1 Bacteroidota bacterium
AAGACAAATTAATTTGAAATTATAAACTTCCCTTTTTCACCATCAAACGTAATGGAGTCATCTTTGAAAAGTGTATTGAAAACACCTTTCGTTATTAGATTACAAGGTTGGTCTTGTGTCACATTTTCTTCCGTGATGACTATCATTTCATCGCTCATTTGAATAGCCAAATCAATGTCGTGCGTGGAGAATACAATGCATTTATCGGTTTCTTGAGTCAGTTTTTTTAACAATTTAAAGACCGATACTTTGTGCAGTAAATCAAGATGTGTTGTGGGTTCGTCTAAGATAATCAGCGGTGTATCTTGTGCCAAAGCCCGAGCGATTAATACAATTTGTAATTGCCCATCACTGATTTCGTGGTGCTTTTTGGTGGCCAAATGTTCGATATGTGTTAGTGCAATGGCTTGATTGATTTTTTCATAATCTTCTCCCGAAAGATTGCCCAACCAATTTGTGTAGGGTTGTCTTCCCAAAGCAATTAATTCAAAAACTGTCAGGTTGCTTGGCGGTAATTTTTCGGTGAGTACCAAACTTAAATTTTGTGCCAATTCTAAAGCCTGATAATCCAGTATATTTTTTTCGTTTAGCAATACAGCACCTTTCAAAGGTTTTTGTATGCCTGTTAGTGTGCGAATCAACGTAGATTTTCCAATGCCATTGGCGCCAACCAATGAAATCAATTGTCCGGCGTACAAGTTTAAATTAAGGTTTTCAGCAATGACATGATGTTCCTTTTTGGAATGGTAGCCAATGCTTAAACTCGTTGTGTTTACTATGTTTTTTTTGACACTCATTTAAGACAGGCTTTTTTTTCTAACGATTAACCAAATCACTATCGGCGCGCCAATAATAGAAGTTATAGCATTAATTGGCAATGTAAAATCAAAGCCCGGCATTTGCGAAACGGTATCACAGAATAACATAATAATAGCACCAATTACTATCGTGCTCAAAAATAAAATTCGGTGATTGCTCGTTTGAAATAGCAATTTAGACAAATGGGTAACGGCTAATCCCACAAAAGCAATCGGACCGGCAAAAGCGGTGATGCTTCCGGCTAAAATACTCGTCGACAATATGATTAAGTAACGCGATTTCTTAAGGTTCAAGCCCATGCTTTTGGCATAATTCTCTCCAAGTAATAAAGCATCTAAAGATTTTATGCTCAGCAAACTCAAAAACAAACCACTAAAAACGCAAACTATTAAGACAAGAATATTTGTCCAAGACAAATTGCCAATACTTCCCATTGACCAAAAGGTGTATTTCTGCAATTGTTCGGCCGTACTAAAATAGCTAAACACACTCACAATTGCACCGGTAAAACTGCTGAACATTAACCCTACAATTAATATCGACATGGTATCACGCAGCCTTTGGGAAACAATTAAAATCATCAGCAAAACCAGCAAACTTCCTAGGCAAGAAGCGAGAATTATTCCATAAGAAGACAATAAAAATTCAGAAAAAACAGCCGGAAGTAATCCCGCACCAAGAATCACAAAAGCCACGCCCAAACTTGACCCAGAACTCAAACCTAAAACATACGGTCCGGCCAACGGATTTCGGAATAAAGTCTGCATCAACAAACCGCTTATTGATAAGCCTATCCCAACTAATATTGCAGTAATGGCTTTGGGCAACCTAAAATTCACAATAATGTATTCCCAAGTCTCTTTTTCAGCCACACCGCCAAACAAACTTTTAAAAACTTCCTTTACCGGAATCGCGACTTGCCCAAAGGAAATGTTCAAGAGCAATGCCAAGAGCAAAGCCATTGATAACAACGTAAAGAGCAAAGTATTTCTGTTTTTATTTTTCAAATCTGTGTAATGGATGTTCTATTTCAATTTCTCAAAGAAAAAGGGTTGGTAACTTGGCAACATTTCAGGATGCAAAATTTTGACAATATCTTTCAAAACAATATCTGGTCTATTGGGAGCTAATTCATAATACAAAATTCCACCGGTTTTTCCTTTTTTGCCACTAAACGAATATACATTTTTATTTTTGAAAGCGGTAAATTGTGCATAATGCGGATTCATATCGGTCATTTCTTTTAAAGAAGAAAATTGTCCAGAGGTAATCCAAAAATCAGCATTTTTGGCTTTTTCAAAAACCGTTTCAAAAGACAAAGACAAACTTCCGGTACCGCTGGTTTCTTGCCATAAATAGTGGCCTTTGGCTTCTTTTAATAATAAGCTTCCCCAACTACTTCCTTTGGGCAAATACCATCGGTCTTCAAACATGTCTCCGGCTAAAATAGTAGGCGTAGTGGTTGCGTTTTTGGCAATTTGGATAGTCTTCAAATAGTCTTTTTCAATTTTACTAAAGAGTTCGTTGGCTTCTTTTTGCTTGCCATATAACGCACCAAAAAACTTAATCCATTCGGCTTTGCCTAGTGGCGTTTCCTCATTCCAATCGCCATTGAGCATGACTTTCAAACCACTTTTTTGTAAATTCTCCAAAGTCGGATTGTTGTTGTCAATGCCGTAGCCAATAATCACATCGGGCTTTAAATTGAGCACAACTTCGGTGTTTAAATCTTTGTTGTTGCCCAATTCTTTTATTTTTCCTTTCTCGATTCGTGTTCTTACTTTTTCAGAAGAAATATAATCCAAATGCGGAAAGCCAACCAAGCTATTTTCTTCTTCCAACATTTCTAAGGAAGGAATGTGCGTGGTAGAAGTGACCACGATATTTTTAACGGGAACCGCAATAATTGTATTTTGTTGCAAATTATCGGGTACAATGCCGTTTTTTTCTTTGAGGATGTATGTATAAGTTTTAGAAGCTTTGGGCCAAGGATTTTGCACGGTTACAATGGTATAGCCGTCATAATTTTGGATAGAAAAACCTTTGGCATAGTGCACGGTATTTTCTACTGTAGCAGGTGGTGCCGAATTCGTTTCGGTTTTACATCCCGTAAACATGAGACTAACAAAAGCAGACAATAGAAAGTTGAAAAAGGTTTTCATCAAATTGTTTTTGCAAAAGTATAGTTTTGTTTTTAATTTATACTTTACCTTTGTCCCCGAATTAAGGTTGTGATTTCTATTTTTTAAATCGCATTAAAAGGGAATTTGGTTCAAATCCAAAGCTGTTCCCGCAACTGTAAGCTATCAAGCTTGTTGTTATCTACAAAACCATTGTCCTGTTATTGGGATGAGAAGGTCAACAACAAGACGCAAGCCAGGAGACCTGCCTAATTCATCGAGTAACAAACTTTCGGGACAAAAGGTTTGGGTATGGGTAAATTCTATGCTTTTCTCCCAAGATTATCAAATTATTGTTGAATTAAAAAATGAAAAAAACAGTTAGAGCTGTAGCTATTTTAGCTATGCTGAACACTTGTGTCTATGCGCAAGAACAGGATTCTACCAAAGTGAATTCTTTAAAAGAAGTGGTGATTTCCGACACCAAGTTTGCGCAAAGCAAAGAAAAATCTGGCAAAGTAATTGAAGTCATTTCGGCCAAAGAGTTGGAGAAAAAGTCAGGGCAAAGTTTGGCCACAGTCTTATCTCAAGTCACCGGTGTTGAAATCAATGGCAACCAATCGGCCAACGGGAAAAACTTAGGCTATTACATTCGCGGCGGCAAAAACCGACAAGTTTTAATTCTCATTGACGGAATTCCGGTTACGGATGCTTCGGGGATTAGTTTGGAGTATGATTTGCGTTTGCTTCCGGTAGAACAAGTAGAAAGCATCGAGGTGATGAAAGGCGCAGCGAGTACATTATATGGCACCGGTGCCGCTACAGGTGTAATCAATATTACCTTAAAAAAAGCTTCCAAAAAAGCCATTGAAGGCAATGCTTATATCAATATTGGGTCGAATAATACTTCGGACAACAAAAAATACAACGGACAAGATTTTAACCAAGGATTTTCGGTAAACGGTAACAGTCAAAAAGTGAATTACTTTGCCGGATTCAACAGTACAGAAACCGGAAATATTTCCCAAATAGCTTCATTTGATGAAACTGTAAAATATGAAGACGATCGG
>JBDLVY010000271.1:0-2663 GCA_039804545.1 Bacteroidota bacterium
TAACAACCTTAAAATGATAAACGAAATTCAATATTTTTATTATTACTTTAATAATTGTTACACCTCATAATATCGCTTATGCTTATTTTTATTAGTATTGTTGTACCGATTAAGCAATATACGTTAAACAAAAAATCCGCTTAGTTTTCACTGAGCGGATTGTATGTAAAAAGGTGATTTAGTACTAAAGATGAATCACTTCTCCGTAAGCATCAGCTACTGCTTCCATCACTGCTTCACTCATCGTTGGATGCGGATGCACAGCTTTTAAGATTTCGTGTCCAGTTGTTTCTAATTTACGGGCAACAACTGCTTCCGCAATCATATCGGTTACACCGGCACCAATCATGTGACAACCCAACCATTCTCCGTATTTAGCATCAAAAATTACTTTGACAAAACCATCCGGAGTTCCGGCTGCTTTGGCTTTACCTGATGCCGTAAAAGGGAATTTCCCGATTTTCAATTCGTATCCTTTTTCTTTGGCTTGCTTTTCAGTCATTCCAACAGAAGCAATCTCAGGCGTAGCATAAGTACAACCCGGAATGTTTCCGTAATCTAGAGGCTCAACGTGCAAACCTTTGATTTTTTCTACACACAGAATTCCTTCCGCAGAAGCTACGTGTGCCAAAGCTTGTCCAGGCGTTACATCACCAATAGCGTAGTAACCCGGAACATTGGTTTGGTAAAAATCGTTTACCAAGATTTTATCTTTATCGGTTTTAATTCCGGTTTCTTCAAGACCAATATTTTCAATGTTGGTTTTGATTCCAACCGCAGAAAGTAGAATGTCAGCTTCTAAAACTTCTTCGCCTTTAGCGGTTTTTACAAATGCTTTTACACCTTCTCCAGTAGTGTCGATTCTTTCTACTGAGGAATTGGTCATTATAGTAATGCCCGATTTTTTCAACGAACGCTCGAATTGTTTAGAGATGTCTTCGTCTTCAACCGGAACTATATTTGGCATAAATTCAACAATAGTTACTTCCGTTCCCATTGCGTTGTAAAAGTGTGCAAACTCAACACCAATAGCACCTGAACCCACCACAATCATTTTCTTAGGTTGTGTTGGTAAAGTCATGGCTTGTCTGTAACCAATTACTTTTACACCATCTTGCGGTAAATTAGGCAATTCTCTTGAACGCGCACCAGTGGCAATGATAATATGGTCTGCAGTGTATTCGGTTACTTTTCCGTCAGCAGCAGTTACGTCAACTTTTTTTCCTGGTTTTACTTTTCCGAAACCATCAATAACGTCGATTTTATTTTTTTTCATCAAGAATTGAACACCTTTGCTCATTCCATCAGCTACTCCACGTGAACGGGCAATAACCGCATTGAAATCTTTGTCATATTCTTTTACGATCAAACCGTAATCTGATGCATGTTTTAGGTAATCAAAAACTTGAGCCGATTTTAACAATGCTTTCGTTGGTATACAACCCCAATTCAAACAAATCCCACCAAGGTTTTCTTTTTCGATTACGGCTACTTTAAAGCCTAATTGTGACGCACGGATAGCCGTAACATAACCGCCCGGACCACTTCCTAAAACAATAATATCGTATTTCATTTTTCAAGAGTTTATTTATTATATGTGAAAAATGCAGTCGCTGTCGCTCGTGTCATTTCTGTACAATATCTATAATTATTTATGACTGCGAATTTATGGATTTATTTTGAAAAACATATCCAATTTTTTTTCATTCTTGAGGCGTTTATTCATTTCTTGAACGCCTTTTTTATTCAGGTGGGTGGAGTTGTAAAAATTGTTGCTGTTTTCCCGAATGGCAAGCGAATTAGCATCAATAAATGTGATGTTCAGACTTTTGCAAATTACTGCAGACCTCAGAAATACTAATGCGTCATAATTACTTTTGTAAGCAGGCGTTTGGATGCACAACAATCGGATGTTATTTTTGGTACAGATTGATTTCAACTGCAGCAATTGTGTTTTGAGAAGTGGTATTTCGTCATCCTTAATGAAATGCTTTTTCATGCTGCCTGAAACCGGATTTTTTATGGTGTCCCATTGTTCGTCATTGAGTTCAAACCCTTCTTTGAAAAGGTTGCTGTTTTTTAATGTAACGGCATCTTCAACCAACTTATATTTAAAAAGTGCATATAAAGGAAGGTACTTTTCTTTATAATCAAATTTAAAATAGTTAATCAAATCAACATTTTCTTGGCTTGGCAGAAAAGCAAATCGGGCATAATTATTTTTATTGACGAAGTTGGTGTTGTTTTCATAACTTCCCGGACATGTCGATGGATCAAAACTTAAAACAGCATATTTTGGTGCTTTGTTTTTAGAAAGATAATTTTCTAGACGTAAAATAGATGCAGGCAATTCGGAATGACCATTCATGCCAATATTAACTGTTTTTAGATGATACTTTGCTTCAAAAAAACGTGGATCAAAATGTGCCCAGCATCTGGAACTTCCTAGCAAAACTATATCTGCGTTATTATTGGATGTGGTGTCCCAATTGTCATAACCAGTGATTGCTTTATCTTTTATTCTGAATGAAATGATTCCTTGTAATAAGCAAATAATGATTATTACAAATCCTAAAAACCAAGCGCTGTTTCTTAAAAATTTTTCCATTAGAATTGAAAATATATAAACTGTTGGTTTGAATCGATGCACGAAAAATAATAGA
>JBDLVY010000272.1:0-5723 GCA_039804545.1 Bacteroidota bacterium
TAGTTAAAAAGTTCCCAAATTTAGATTTTTTTTCTTATTTAAAGAAATATAAAAAGAAAAACAAACAAATCCACAAGAAATCAAGAAAGTGCCAATACATTGCACCTAGTTCAATTCCAAGCAATTGACTTGAATTGTATTTTTGTTTAAAATGATTATAAATTATGATTAAAAGCGAAATCATTCCTCCTGCCAAGTGAGCCAAGTGCAACACAGCGATTACGTAAAGAAAAGTTGTCGCAATATTACTCTCTGGTCCGGTGAAATAATAACCCTGTTCTATCAGTTGTTCGAAGCCTTTAAATTGTAAAACCACAAAGGCAATTCCAAAGCCTAAGGCCAACAAAAGAAAATTCGTCGTTACACTTCGATTGTCTTTTTCAATAGCTTTTTTAGCCAAATGAAAAGCAATACTGCACAAAATAATAGCCAAAGTACTAAAGTAAAAAGCCGAAGGCATTTGAAAATCTTCCATCCAATCTTCCCTTGACTTACTCACTACAAATGCACTCGTGATTCCGGCAAACATCATGGTCATACTGGCCATTGCAAACCACAAAAGTAATTTCTTTGAACGCGCTGTTCTGTCTTTATGCTCGTCGGCAGACATGGTTGTTGTAGCCATAACTATCTTAAAAATTTATCGGTAATATAAACTATTTGTAACAAAGTAATATAAGAAACACTAACTAACATTAGTGTTCTGGCGGCTTTAGCTGTTCTGAGTTGGTATAATTTTACCGCATAATAAATCATCCAAAGCCCTAGCAAAAATACAATTCCTGCCGCAATCGGCGAAATAAATAATCGTCCGGTATAGCCTAAACTCGGCAATAAAGAAGCTACCAACAACCAAACCGAATACAATATCGTCTGTAAAGCGGTAGACTTGTCTTTTTTACCAGTAGGCAACATAAAAAAACCTGCTTTTTCATAGTCTTCATACAAAAACCAACCAATAGCCCAAAAATGAGGAAATTGCCAAAAAAACTGTATTAAAAAAAGTGTTCCTGCTTCAATTCCAAAATGGTCTGTAGCCGCAACCCAACCCAACATAAACGGAATGGCCCCCGGAAAAGCACCCACAAAAACCGAAAGCGGCGTATGCACCTTTAGCGGTGTATAAATACTAGTATATAAAAAGATGGAAATCGCACCAAACATGGCCGATTTAGGATTGATCATGTACAATAAAATCAAGCCTACAATAGTGAGCAAACTAGCTACAAACAAAGCGTTATTCGGAGACATTCTGCCCGATGCCACCGGACGGTTTTTGGTTCGGTCCATCAAGGCATCTAAGTCTTTTTCAATCACTTGATTGAAAGCATTAGAAGCGCCAACCATACAGTATCCGCCAAGGGCTAACATGATTAAAGTAGACACTTTTAGATCCTGAAAATTCACCACGCCAAGCAAATAACCGGCTATTGATGAAAAAACAACACTGATAGCTAAACCTGCCTTAGTGATTTCCTTGAAATCAATCGCAATTTGTTTGAGAGAAAATGTAGGAGCTGTCGGGTTCATCAATCGTTTTAAAACTGCCGCAAAGGTACTTTATAGAAAACGATTTGACAAAAAAATATTAAAGATATATTTCTCGATTTTTAAGTTTGGGAGCGAATGGTCGTTGTGTGTCAGTGATCCATTTTCTCACCATCAGTTATATCCCGATCCCGAAGCTTCGGGACGGGATACCACTGCAGTCAGGGCTAAAGAGTTGGTCTTTTCCTTTTTGGCTTCTTTCCAAAAAAGAAAGCAAATCCTAAAAATCAAAAACCAAAAGCCCTTTCTCTAAAATTATGTTTTACAACTATAATTTGTTTTCTGTTTTCTTTATGATTTTCTGAATTCTTTTATTCAAATCCAACATAAGTTCTTCCATTGCGCTTTCGCAATTTGGCAATATTTTATCTACATCAAGTACAGGAACGCCTCCAACCATCATCATCGTTTTCTTTGAACGCTCATTTTCGTTGATGACAAAAAGTTTTTCTCCTTTTTTATTATAGACAGAAATTCTTGTAAAAGCTTTAACTTTTAATGTTGATGTTCCTCCAACTCCAAATCCTTTTTCAAAAGCAAAATCGATGTGAACAAACATTACGCCGTCTGCCTTAACAGCTTCGGCCATTGCATTAGCTACACCTTCTTCATTTACAGCTGCCATCGGTCCATCGTAAATGTATTTGTATCCATTAGAAATCAAATAATCATTGGCATCATACTTTGACATTTGATACTTAGGAACAAAATTTTTATAAGCGTCTGAACCAGTTACTTCTCCTTCGGACACTAAATCAAAAGGAAATGATTTAGCGTATTCGTTGTAAAAAGCATCATGGAATTTTACCAATATTGGCTGTAAATTAAATTTTGGATTGTCACGCAATTCAAATACTTTCTTAACTACACTTTCGGTAAGTTTGTCTCCTGCAATCTCTGTAAAATCGATTACTTTATTAGCATAGAAGGTAACTACAGCTACCTTTTTCTTTTGTGCCGAAACTGTAAATACAGTCAGCATCAAAAAGAACAATAGGATGTTCTTCGTTGTTTTCATAAATTATTTTGTTTTTATTGTTGCCGCAAATATACTTTTAAAAGCAACAACAAAAATTTAATTTACTTAAATACAGTGAAGTTGTATTGTAAAAACAAAGCTCTCGTTGATTTCGAGTGATGTTTAAGTTGGGAGCGAATGGTCATTGTGTGTCAGGCATCCGTTTTCCCGCCATCCGTTATATCACTATCCCGAAGTTTCGGGATAGGATGCCACTACTGTCGGGGCTAAAGAGGAAGCCTTTTTCTTTTTTGGCTACAATCAAAAAAGAAATCACTGCCTAATAATCAAAATACCAATTAAAGATATCACATCTTAATCCAATAGAAAACCAAGTGGTGCTTTCTTTCACTGCCAACGTAGTTTCAGTAGCCGGCGTAAAATTTCTATAAATTAAACTGCCGTATAATTTCATATTAGTAGCCGGATTAATCAAATAACCCGCTTGTAAATCGGCGATAAAAACATTGGTTTTGTTCCCTTGACCAATAACCACTCCGGTGTCATAAGGTCTTTCTACATCATAGTCTCTGTAAATATCGCTGCCATAATTATAAGTGTCGGTTTCATTATTAAAATCCAATCCGCGTTTTCCAATAGATATTTTAGCATCGGCAAAATAGCGTCCGTTGTGGTATCGGGCAATGGCAATCAATTCTCTGAAATTTCCACCCCATTGGTGACCCAAACTTTGGTTGTTGTGTCCATAATTGGTAATCGCTTCACTGTGGGCATATACATAAGGTCTAACCACATTATATTCGGCTTGCAACAAAAGGTTTTTGATGTTGAAGGCATTAAAGTATTTCGCCCCCAATTGGTATCCGAATTTGTTTTTCCAACTTTTATCTCCCGATTTGACATCACTTAAAGAAAATTCATCCAACAAGAACTGTCCGTAAAATTGGATTTGGTTGTTCCATTTTAATTTAGACGTCAAGCCCAATAAAGCATTACCGCTACGCGCCGAAGAAGCAAACTCCACCGAACGATAGAAAATAATCGGATTCACAAAACTCATGTCAAAACCACGGTTATTTTTATTGGTCCAAACCACCGATTCAAACAAACCGATATTCCATCTTTTGGTCACATTTAAACTCAAATAATGGCTGGCAGCAAACTTGGTAGCATAAGTTCGGTCTTCGGTAACATCCGGTCGAACGTCTTTTAGCCAAGTGTAAATATTGGTGTATTTTATTTTCCAAAAAGAAGTATTCAACTTAAAAAACGGATAAGGACTCGCGCCATCAGCCAACAACAATGATCGATAACCATCGCCAATAAAATTACGGCCGTAACCCAAATTCATATTGATAAACTTACTTGGGGTATACGCCAAATTGGCTTCCGCCAAAGGAAAATCATACGCATCAGATTTGAAGCTTTTGGCAATACCAATTCCGGGAATAATCGCCGGATTTCCGCCTGCCGGCGCGAGTGATTCAGCGTAACGGTTGAAATAATCCGCAAATCGTCCTTGGCTTTCATAAACCGTTGTGGTAAAATTAAGCTCTTTCCCCAAACCACCGTTGAATTGTATTCCGCGTGTATTGACATAGGTATAACTCGACACACTCGGGTCGCTTTTTCCAAATTGTAAATCTAAAATTGGATTTAGGGTAAACCAATAGTCTTCACCTTGGATTTGCACCAAATTTTCGTTCCAAAACTTTTTGCCCCACCAACCCTGTTTGTTCTTACTTAATTTTTGATTTTCGGCCGCCAAATCGTAATATTTGGAAACATCCGCATAAGAATAAGGTTTGGAAGCGGTGTGGTTATTGGCGCCAACTTGGTTCATTTCATCATCAAACTGCGCATAATAACTGTGTGAAAACGGTATATTTAAATGGCTTTGAAACTGCGGATTGTCAAATTTTTTATACTTGATGCTGTCCAATTCGGTTAAAAATTGGTCATTGGGTTTATAAACCGTTGCTGTTTTCTCAAGTGCTTTTTCTGCTTCCTTTTGCGCCTGCATTTCGGCAACACTTTGCAACGGAATGGCAATTTTAATCGTGTATTTAGCATAAGTTGGGTTACCATTATAGGTGGCCGGACTAATTTTTGGCAGTTGTCCAAAAACCCTTTTGCTTTCTGTAACTAAATTTTCATCTACTGCATCAACATAAATGACTTTAAAATTTCCTTGATCGGTTACTTCAAAAAGCACTATAACATTGCCTTTAAAATTGCTTTGTTTTAAATGGTCAGGCACTTTAAAATTGTTGTACACAAAGGTTTGCACTTCGTTGTAAAAACAAGTTTCTAAAGCTGAAAATTCAAGAGCTTCGCAAGCCGGAAATACCGGGAATCGCTCGGTGTTTTTTTGCCTTACTTGAGCATTGGCAACTAAGGAAAATAGAAATAATAAGGACAATATCTTTTTCATTGTAATGGAATAATATGATTAATAATTGCCCGAAGCGGTTTCGCCATGAGCCATAGTTTTGGCTCCCGAAGTGCCTATTCTTTTCACGCCTAAGCGAATCATTTCTTCTGCCTCTTTATAGGTTCGAACGCCACCTGCGGCTTTAACCGGTAAAGGCGATGCGTTTTCAAGCATCATGATTATAGCAGGGAAAGTCGCACCGTTGGGCAAATTATTTTCTGTTTTGTAGAAACCGGTAGAAGATTTCACAAAAACATTCGGATAACAATCTTCTTTAAAATTGGCCATGACTACATTTTTAATCAAAGCCGAAATTTGAATAATCTGGGCATCGGTCAATGCAGCTACTTCGATAATCCATTTGGCTACTTTGTGGTGTTCAAATGCTAGCTTAGTGCCAAGTAATACTTCGGTTTTTACCACTTCGGTTTCTCCCTTTTTGAATGCCTCGTAATTGCACACAAAATCGATTTCATCAACACCATCTTCAATAGCTTGTTGGGCTTCGGCTAATTTTTCTTCTAACGAATTAGTTCCTTCCGGAAAAGAAATCACGGTTCCGATAAGCAGTTTGGATTTGGCTTTGCCAATCATCGCTTTCGCCATTTTGACTTTATCGGGTCTAATCATAATTAGTTTAAACCCTTCTTCGATGGCTTCTTGAATAAACCCTTGAACAATGGTATCATTTTCGGTTTCTGACAAACCGGCTTGGGCAGAAGTTTTTAAATAGGTAGAATCGAGGTACTGTTTTAAATTCAT
>JBDLVY010000273.1:0-5804 GCA_039804545.1 Bacteroidota bacterium
CTCCAACTGGAGTTGCAACAATAGCCAAATAAGATTGTGGCGCTCTTGCAAAGTTTCTAAACTGCATATTGTAATCCATACCAGAAGTATTAGTTAAGGTAAGGTCTTTAGACAATTTATATGAAGCAGAGGCGTTGAACAATAATTTAGTCTCTGTCCATTCGTTAGGAATGTTACCAGGAGTTAGATAATCTAACAACATATAAGGAACAATTTGGAAACTAGGTGCTCCAAAATCATCCAACAACTGCTGTCCGTTTACATACAAATTAGGATCGGTATAAGGCAATGACGTCAACAATCCCTGTAGTGGATTTTGTAGTACGTTCGCATTAATATCAGTTCTTGTTTCTTGATCTAATTGATGTCTTCTTGAATAAGAAGCAAAAATATTTGTTGTATAATTAAACTTATCATTGCTTGATTTACCTGCAAAATTAGATCTGAATGAGAATCTCTTGAAATCTGTTGTAGGTACAATACCTTCTTGATCAAAGTAACTGATTGACGTAAAATTAGTCATTTTACTTGTACCACCAGAAATACTTAAATCATGGCTTTGACTAGTTCCTTTTCTGAAGAAATAATCTTTCCAATTCGTTTGGATTGGATAAGTTGCAATCTCTTGGTCTGTAAATGGAAGACCAGTATCTGGATTTAATGAACCCAAACCTAAGCCCGCAGTTCTTTCCAAAGTTAATATTTGTCTAGTATTAGCAAGGTCATACTTGTTTTGTTGTAAATCAACTAAACCATAACTTCCAGAATATTTGAAAGCCAACTTAGAATCATACTTACCACCTTTTGTTTTGATAACGATAACCCCAGCTGTACCTCTGTTACCATAAATAGCGGTAGCAGCAGCATCTTTCAATACGGTAGCAGACTCAATATCATTAGGGTTGATACTTCTGAAAATTGCTTGGTTAGAAGCAACCCCATCGATAACCACTAATGGCTCAGTACTACTGTTTAAACTTGAAACCCCTCTAATCAAAGAGTTGATTTTTGCACTACCCGGCTGACCAGAAGATGTGCTGATCTGTAAACCAGGCACTTGCCCTTGTAATGATTGTAAAAATGACGCATTTGGTCTGTTCTCAATCGTTTTGGCAAGAATTGTTGTTTCTGATACAGCAGACTTCGCTTTTGAAGTCGTACGGTAACCATCAATTACTACTTCACCTAATAAAATACCATCAGATAAAGTAACGGTATAGTTACTTGCTGCACCTACAGTTACAGTTGAAGAATTGTAACCTGTAAATGAAATTACTAAAGTTTCACCAACTTTAGCGTTAATGCTAAATTTACCATCAAAATCTGCTTGCGCACTACGATTGGTACCTTTAACAACAACATTTGCACCAGGAAGCGGTCCAGTTTTATCTGAAACAACTCCAGTTACAGTTTTCTCTTGTGCAAACGAAAACTGCATTGTAAACGCCAATAAAAGCGTAAAAATCCATTTGAACTTCGATCTCATATTAATTTTATTTGAGTTAGTTATTTTGCAAACTTCTTAATTATTTCTTAATTAACCAAATATTAACGTCTATTTATAAAAGTCAACAAGTGTTAATTATTTTGACAAAATAAATAACTATTCACTTAAATGATGCATATCCTTAACTTGGTTGCGTCATTTTTTATACTTTTATAAAAAAAACTTAATGTTACTCGAAACATTTTCTCATTCAAAATTTGAATGCGGTACTGATGAAGCCGGGAGAGGATGCCTTGCCGGTCCGGTTACCGCTGCAGCACTAATACTTCCAAAAGGATTTGAGCATAATCTTTTAAATGACTCTAAACAACTCTCAGAAAAAATTAGAGAACACCTAAAACCTATTATTGAAGCCAATGCGATTGCTTATGCCGTCACTCATCTCGAACCGAAGGTCATTGATGAAATTAATATTTTGAACGCTTCGATTAAAGCAATGCAAATCTCCATCATAAAATTAAGCCCACTGCCTGATTACATTATAGTTGACGGTAATCGATTCAAGCCGGTTAATGATATTCCGTACTCCACCATTATAAAAGGAGACAGCAAGTATTTGAGTATTGCGGCTGCTTCCGTTTTGGCTAAAACTTATCGGGACGAGTATATGAATAAAATTCATGAAGAATTCCCCATGTACAATTGGAAAAAGAACAAAGGCTATCCGACTGCGGAACATAGAGAGGCGATTAGAAAATATGGCACCACCAAATACCACCGAATGAGTTTCCGATTATTGCCCGAGCAATTAAAATTAGATTTTTAGACTTCTAAGATTTTTTGACAAAAACAGCCTCAAAAAGGATTGCAAAATGTTTGACCATTTTTTCCTTTACAGCTTCTTCATCTATCTCTTTTCCTAGTTCTACATGCATTGAAGTTACCGCTTTGCCTTTAATACCACAAGGAATGATATTGTCAAAGTAGCCTAAATTAGCATTGACATTTAAAGCAAAACCATGCATGGTTACCCATCGACTTGCTCGTACGCCCATAGCACAAATTTTTCGGGCGAATGGCGTACCCACATCCAACCAAACACCGGTTTCTCCTTCACTTCTTGTTCCTGTTATATTGTATTCAGCCAAAGTCAGGATGATAACTTCTTCCAAGAACCGTAAATACTTATGAATATCAGTAAAAAAATTTTCCAAATCCAATATCGGATAGCCTACAATTTGTCCTGGTCCGTGATAAGTAATATCACCGCCTCGATTGATTTTATAAAACGTAGCACCTTTGGCTTCTAATTGTTTTTCTGAAAGCAATAAATTAGACAAATCACCACTTTTTCCGAGCGTGTAAACATGTGGATGCTCAACAAAAAGAAAATGATTAGGTGTCACTAAATCAGGATTGCTTCTTTTTTGTATTTTGATATCGACAATTTCTTTGAAAAGTGTTTCTTGATAATCCCAAGTAGCTTTATAATCTTTATTGCCTAAATCTTGGAGTTGGATTTTTTTATTCATTACTCGAATTCAATTTCAACATCTAAAGTCTTTGGCTTTTTCATGTAATCTTCAAAAAGATAATCTATAGTTACTGTTTTTTTATCTTCACTCAACACCGCATTCGGAATGGAAACCTTTTTTACAGGTTTGGTAAAAGTATATACCACTTTATAACTCGATTTTCCCAATAACTCTTTCATTGCCTCAGCTACCTGATCCAATTCTTGGCTTGCATCCCCTTCAGCCGAAAGCGCTGTATCTTCCTCCTTAACTTGTTCTAAAGTCTCTTTTAATTCTGGTTCAGAAACTATTTTTCTAAATATTTTTCCATCGTAATAATAAGACGCTGACGAACTTTCCTGCGCCTCTGCTTTAGCCGCATCGGTCATTCCTTTATTAGGAGCAATTCCAGATTCTTTTAGCGTTTTTACTGGAGAAGTCATGTCTTTTAATTCTTCAATACTCTTGAAGTTTGAGAAAAGAGAGTAGGACATTTGTTTGGCTTCTTCATTCATTAAAATTCTTATGCCGAAGTTTTCCATTTTTCTGAATCGTTCTTGCTCTTCAGGGGAAAGATTGGCGATACTGTCTTGTTTGTCGGCAAACACTTCTTTAAAGGTAAAAGTACTGTCAATCGTTTTCTTCTCTCGTACTTCAGTGCTTTTTCTTTTTTTCTTTTTAGACTTACTGCCGCCTGAATCGCCAAAATCACCGGCGCCCATTTCCATCAACGGAGATGCATCCATTTCATAATTGAATTTTCCCGATCCATCTTCATTGACCAATAAAGTTTCGGTTATTTTACAGCTTTGAAAACAAAAAACTGACACGAGAACAAGCAAAAGTTTGATATACTTCATAAAATTAATTTTGCCAAATATACAAATGATTTGCCAATTAGCCCCGATTGAAGTGGCACGAAGTAGAACGTAAAGCGGGAAAATGGCTTACTGATAAAGCCCGAACCTTTCGCTTCAAAAATAAAACACTTTGCTAATTAGAGACTTTGAATCTTTGCCACTTATCCCTATCTTTGCCCGCTTAAATACATATATAATATGCAACTTTCGGAACAAGAAATCATTAGAAGAGAAAAGCTAAACGCTTTGCGCGAATTAGGTATCAACCCTTATCCGGCGGATTTATTTCCCGTTGACCACACCTCAAAACAGGTTAAGGAAAACTTCGAAGAAGGAAAGAAGGTTGTATTGGCCGGACGCATAATGAGTGACAGAGACATGGGAAAAGCGTCCTTTGTAGAGTTGCAAGACAGCGAAGGCAGAATTCAGTTGTATTTTAATCGCGATATGCTTTGTCCGGGCGAAGACAAAACTTTGTACACCCAAGTTTTTAGAAAATTGACTGACTTAGGCGATTTTATCGGCGTGGAAGGTGAATTGTTTTTGACGAAAGTTGGGGAAAAATCAGTACGTGTAGATAAGTTTACTTTTTTAAGCAAAACATTACGTCCGTTACCTTTGCCTAAAAAAGATGAAGAAGGTAATATTCATGATGCTTTTAATGATGCCGAATTGCGTTACAGAATGCGCTACGTAGATTTGGTAGTAAATCCGCACGTGAAAGAAGTGTTTATCAAAAGAACCAAATTATTCACAGCGATGCGTAACTTTTTTAACGCAGCGGGTTATATGGAAGTGGAAACTCCGGTATTGCAATCGATAGCCGGTGGTGCTGCAGCTCGACCTTTTATTACACATCACAATAGCTTAGACATTCCTTTATACATGAGGATTGCCAACGAATTATATTTAAAAAGATTAATCGTTGGTGGTTTTGACGGCGTGTATGAGTTCTCCAAAAACTTCAGAAATGAAGGCATGGACAGAACACATAATCCTGAGTTTACCGCTATGGAAATTTATGTTTCCTATAAAGATTACCATTGGATGATGGAATTTGCCGAAAACCTATTGGAATATTGCGCCAATGAAGTCAACGGAACTACAGAAGCAATTTTTGGAGAGCACAAAGTAAATTTTAAAGCACCTTATGCCAGAGTTACTATGACCGATGCCATTAAGCAATTTACCGGTTTTGATATTTCAGGTAAAAGTGAAGCAGAAATTTTCGCGGCAGCTCGTGCTATGGGTATCGAGGTTGATGAAACGATGGGAAAAGGCAAATTAATTGATGAGATTTTCGGTGCCAAATGTGAAGGCAATTTTATCCAACCTACCTTTATAACCGATTATCCGAAGGAAATGTCTCCATTGTGCAAAGAACACCGAGACAATCCCGAATTAACCGAACGTTTTGAATTGATGGTTTGCGGAAAAGAAATAGCCAACGCCTATTCTGAATTGAATGACCCAATTGATCAAAGACAGCGTTTTGAAGCGCAATTGCAATTGGCAGAACGCGGTGATGATGAAGCAACACAATTTATAGATAATGATTTCTTAAGAGCATTAGAATATGGTATGCCACCAACTTCCGGAATGGGAATAGGAATGGACAGACTAATCATGTTCTTGACAAATAACGCTTCCATCCAAGAAGTGCTTTTCTTCCCGCAAATGAGGCCTGAGAAAAAACAACTGGAATTAACCGAAGACGAGAAATTAATTATCGGTTTATTAAAAACAGAAAACAACCAAGCGCTGTCTCAACTAAAAGAACAATCTCACTTGAGCGGTAAAAAATGGGATGCGGCTATGAAAGGTTTAGCCAAACATGGCTTGACCAAAGTACTAGTAGAAGGCGATAACAAAACAGTAGTTTTGAATTAATTCGTTGGTCTACTTTTTAAAGAAAATTGAAAAGTTTTGTTAAGGTTTAAACCTTTCCAACCATAAAATGTCCTAAGGGTATAATTATAAAAA
>JBDLVY010000274.1:0-4194 GCA_039804545.1 Bacteroidota bacterium
AGGCAAAAGCAGTCACTATTGCTGCCGCTTTAGAATTGGGACGAAGACGAAGAATAGAGGAAGCCATTGTTTTAGACAGAATAACTTCGAGCAAAGCCGTGTTTGAAATTATGCAACCCATTATTGGCGAATTACTTCACGAGGAGTTTTGGGTGCTCTATTTAAACAATTCGAATAAAGTCATTCATAAGTCGCAATTGTCTAAAGGCGGAATCACCGGTACCGTAGTAGATGTTCGTTTAATCTTCAAATTGGCTTTAGAACAGAATGCAACAGCCATTATTTTGTCTCATAATCATCCTTCAGGCAAATTATTGGCCAGCGATGCTGATAAAGAAATTACTAAAAAGCTTAAATTTGCCGGAGCGCAACTTGATATCAAAGTGCTCGACCATATTATCATCACCGAAAAGGGTTATTTAAGCTTTCAAGACGAAGGCATATTTTAAAATGAAGAACATCACCGATATTTTTTTTGACTTAGACCACACGCTTTGGGATTTCGACCGCAATTCGGTTTTGGCATTTGACAAAATATTCAAAGTGCATCACCCAATCTTAAACACAGCACAATTCATCGAAGTTTATGCACCCATAAACCAAGCTTGCTGGAAGTTATACCAAGTAGATAAAATTACCCATGAAGAACTGCGCTACCAGCGTTTGAAGCAATCCTTTGATGCTTTGGATTATAGTATTTCTGATAAAGCCATTGATCAAATTGCCCATGATTATATTGCCTTTTTACCCGAAAACAATCAGCTTTTTGATGGCGCCATTGAAGTTTTAGACTATTTGTTGCCCAAATACAATCTCCACATTATCACCAATGGTTTTGCTGAGGTTCAATACAAAAAAATCAACAATTCGGGTTTGTCAAGTTACTTTAAAACGGTGACCAATTCAGAAATGGCAGGCGTAAAAAAACCACATCGAAACATATTTGAATTTGCCTTATCTTTGGCTAAAACCAACAAGGAAAATGCCATAATGATTGGCGATTGTATTGATGCAGATGTCAAAGGTGCCATTGATTACGGGATGAAAGCCATTTTATTTGATGAGAAAAACAGCCACAATTTGCCCGAAGTATTGACCATAAATCGTTTAATAGAATTAAAAAATATATTGTAAAATGAAAAAAATAGTGTTGTCTTTATTTTTAGTACTGTCATTGTCTTCTTTTGCCCAAAATGTCAATGATTATCAGTATGTTATTGTTCCGATAAAATTTGATTTTTTAAAGGAGAATGACCGTTTTAGATTGAATACTACAACTAAATTCTTATTGCAAAAGTATGGTTTCAAATCTTTTCTGAGCACTGACCAAGCGCCTGAAGAAGCTTCCAATAATAGGTGTGCCGTATTGTATGCTGTTTTGGAGAATGACAATAGTTTTTTTATCACCAAAGTTAAATTGGTTTTAAAAGATTGTCAGGAGAAAACAGTATTCGAAACCAATTATGGCATCAGTCGTATCAAAGATTATGCACCGGCTTATAATGAAGCACTCAGAGCTGCCTTTAAGTCATTTGACAGTCTAAATTACAAATACAATGGCAAAAGCACAACTCCGCCAACAGTTTCAGTTCCTGCTGTAACAACCATTTCGGAAACTACTAACAATGACCTTAAGCCAACTACACCAGCTACAGAGAATTCTGTTGCGTTTTATTTTGCGCAACCCACAGCCAATGGATATCAGGTGATAGACAATGAGCCCAAAGTTATCATGCGTTTGTACAATACTTCCCAAAAAAATGTTTTTATGGCTGAGAAGAACGGAGTGAATGGAACCGTTTTAATTAAAGAAGACAAATGGGTTTTTGAACACTACGATAATGGAAAGCTTGTTTCAGAACCGATTAACTTGAAGTTTTAAAGCACTTAAAGAGCAATATTTAACCACAAAGGTCTCGAAGTTTTTTCACAAAGAACACTAAGACATTGTGTGCATAGTGCCTTCTTTGTGCGCTTAGTGGTTAAAAATTTTACGAAAACTGCCAACTAAAGACTAAAACTAATACCCGTATTTATCCTTCCAGCGGTTTTTTAAAAAAGTACGCATTTCGTTTTCACGGGCATTGTTTCCGGGTTTGTAGAAATCGGTATTCTTAATTTCGTCCGGTAAGTATTCTTGTTCCGAAAAATTATTGGCGTAATTATGCGAATATTGGTATTCTTCGCCATAGCCCAATTCTTTCATCAATTTAGTCGGTGCATTGCGCAAATGAATCGGTACCGATAAATCACCAGTTTGTTTTACCAAAGCTTGGGCTTCACCAATAGCCATATAACTCGCATTGCTTTTAGGCGATGTGGCCAAATAAATAGCACATTGACTTAATAAAATCCGGCTCTCAGGATAACCGATGGTGGAAACCGCTTGAAAGGTATTATTGGCCATGATAAAAGCCGTCGGATTGGCATTCCCGATGTCTTCACTCGAAAGAATCAACATGCGTCGGGCAATGAATTTTACCTCTTCGCCACCTTCAATCATTCGGGCCAACCAATACACAGCACCATTTGGATCACTTCCTCTTATGGATTTTATAAAAGCCGACACGATATCGTAATGTTGTTCTCCGGTTTTGTCATAAAGCACCGTATTTTGCTGAACCAATTCTAAAACTTTCTTATTGGTAATCGTAATTTGACCTTCAGGGCTGGCGTTTACCACGAGTTCAAAAATATTTAATAGCTTGCGTCCGTCACCGCCAGAAAGTCGTAACAAGGCTTCGGTTTCCTTTAACTTTATTTTCTTGGCCGAAATGATTTGGTCTTCTTTCATCGCGCGTTGCAATAAAGCCAACAAATCTTCCTTCGAAAACGGATTCAGCACATACACCTGACAACGTGACAACAAAGCGGGAATGACTTCAAAACTCGGATTCTCAGTCGTCGCACCAATTAAAGTGACCCAACCTTTTTCTACCGCGGCCAATAAAGAATCTTGTTGTGATTTGCTAAAACGGTGAATCTCATCAATAAACAAAATCGGGTTTTTAGCCGTGAACAAACCGCCGCTTGTTTTGGCTTTCTCAATCACGTCGCGGATGTCTTTAACACCGCTGTTAATGGCGCTCAATTCATAAAACGGACGATTGCTTTGTTTGGCTATGATTTGGGCCAAAGTGGTTTTTCCAGTTCCTGGTGAACCCCAAAAAATCATTGACGGAATCACACCACGCGCAATTTGCTGGGTCAACGAACCGTTCTCACCAACCAAATGCAATTGGCTGATATAATCTTCTAATCGTTGCGGTCTGATGCGTTCGGCAAGTGGTGCTTCCATTTTTAATTTGAAAATGTGTCAATTTGAAGATTTGAAAATGATAAGTATTTTCAAGTCCGAATGGTACAAATTTAATTATATTAGATTGTTATTTTTATAATTTTCAAATTATCTCATCTTCAAATTTTCAAATTTGTATGACAAATTAGCATTACTTTTAATTTGGCTGTGTTTTTGACAAGAGTCAATAGTTAAAATAAAACCATGAACGATTACCACCATTTTAAGTTTACACCATCGGTTTGGATTATTCCAAGTTTTCTGCTGATTTTGATTTGGGCGGTATTCTTTTTTGAGAACAGTTTTAATGTTGATTTGACTTCACATGGAATTTTACCGAGAACATTTTCGGGTTTGCAAGGCGTGCTTTTTAGTCCGTTTTTGCATGGTGATTTGAATCACATCGCCAACAATTCGATTCCATTGTTTGTGTTAACAACCGCGTTGATTTATTTC
Source organism: Bacteroidota bacterium (assembly GCA_039804545.1). Lineage (GTDB taxonomy): Bacteria > Bacteroidota > Bacteroidia > Flavobacteriales > Flavobacteriaceae > Flavobacterium. The sequence continues at coordinate 3,755 of JBDLVY010000274.1, forward strand.
TACAGAGATATTTCGCTGAAGGTTTTGTGTTATGGAATTTTGCTTTCCGGAGTCATTACATGGATAATTGGGAGAAACTCTTTTCACATTGGTGCGAGCGGTTTGATCTATGTATTGGTTTCGTTTATTTTCTTCAAAGGCATGATGACCCAATATTACCGATTGATGGCTTTGTCGCTATCGGTTGTGATGTTTTACGGCGGCATGGTTTGGTATGTTTTTCCAGATGTGGATAAGACCATTTCTTGGGAAGGCCATTTGGCCGGTCTAATAACCGGTTTTGCCTTCGCTATTATTTATAAAACACCCGATTATAAGAAAACCATTCAATACGAATGGGAAAAACCCGAATTCAATCCCGAAAACGACATGTTTATGAAGCATTTTGATGAAGATGGGAATTTTGTGAATACGCCGGAAGAGGAGGAAGTGCATATAGA
>JBDLVY010000275.1:0-2715 GCA_039804545.1 Bacteroidota bacterium
GTCTCAGTAGCCGTTTCTTCTACGCGAAAAGACCAATCATTTTGATCTCTAAAATCGCTTACAATTTTCAAAAAAGAGTTCGTACTCCAAATCCCGCCTTTTACTTTTTCTTTAGCAGCAACGCCATTTGTTGAAAGATTAAAAGATTTTGTTTCAAAATTGGAGTCGTCGGGTTCAATCGTAACAAAATTTGTGTCCGGAAAAAATTTAGAAAAGTAAACCGAAGTCAGGCCGATATTGCTTCCAGCATCAATAAAGTTCAACTTTTTATCGTTGGGAAAATGCTTTTGAAAAACCTCAACAACCGGTTGATATTCAACATACCTATAAATCTGACTAAACACATCCAAATCGCTTGAAGGTCTTTTTCTAATTTTTAAAGTCACGCACAAATCGGGATATGCTGATACAAAATCCTTGGTGTTTTCTTGTTTTAAAAAGCCATTAAAACTAATCAGGTGAAAATAAAACTCGTTGAGTTGTCGCTCATTTTCAGTGGTTTTCAAATGCAAAACACGTTTGAGCAAATACTGAAGTATCAGCAGTCGGTTTCCCCAATTTAATCGGTAAAGTTGTGTTATTTTTTGCATATTATTTTAAAACTTGGGCCGCGTTAATCCATTGCCAAATGTGGAAACTACTTTGGTTATCGCCTTTGAAAAAATTATCTAATTCCGATTGCAAAGCCTTTGAATCAAACCACGGATTGTGCTTCAACACTTCCACTTCGGCACTTACCCAAGCTTTCAAATCCTCTGAAAGCCATTCCCGTTGTGGCGTTTGCAAAGGTCTTTTAGGTGCCAAAACTAAGTCTTTTTGCAAAAACTTTTCGGCTATTTTGCGAAGCATCCATTTTTGAATACCGTCTTTGATTTTAAAATTAGTTGGCCGACTGAAAACATATTCCACCAATTCATAATCCAGAAATGGTTCGCGCAATTCGGTGCCGTACATCATTGAAATACGGTCGTTAAAACGCAAAGCGCGCGGAATCTTGGTACAAAATAAATCGCGGTATTGTAAGTTTAGCAAATGATCTTCAAAAGGTTTTGGGTAATCGGTTTTTGTATAATTTTTGGAAAAATCACCTTCCAAAACGCCGGCTCTGAAAGGCGATTTCGTCACGCCTTGCACTATACTTTGCGAGTTGGAAATATAATAATCATATCCGGCCCAAGCTTCGTCTGAACCTTGACCATCGAGTAAAACTTTGACGCCTTTTTGACTTGCTGCTTTAAAAATATTCGAATAGGCAATCGTTGGAATTCCGCCATAAGGTTCGGTTTGCATTTGGGCAATTTTCAACGACAAATCGGGAATTTCATTCGCGGCCAGCGGACAAATATTCAAATGATACGGTCGTTGTTCTAACATTGATTTGACCCAAGGCAATTCGTCATAGCGGTCGTCATTGGTTACAAAAGTAAAAGCTTCAATCGTTGATTTGTCAATCTCTTGTTGGTCAATCAGTGCCAATAACGTACTCGAATCCAAACCACCACTCAAATTAAAACCGATAGGAACATCAGCTCTGAATCTTAAATTAATGGCTTTCAGTAGTAAATGGGTAATATATTCTTCTTCGTTTTGATGAAACTGATTTTGCAATTGAGCTATGCGTTCTTCAAAGTGGTACCATTTTTTAATTTGCAAATGGTTGTCTCGTAAAGTCAAAAAATGTCCGGCTTCAAGTTGCTGAATGTCGGTCCAAAATGTTTCACTGGGCAAGCCATAACTGCCTTCAGAAAAGAAATTGAGCCAAACTTTATCGTTAGGTTTTTTTAGAATTCCGGCCGAAAAGAGCGTATTAATTTCGGATGCAAAATAGAAGTTATTTTGGTCAAAGAAGTAATTGAACGGCTTTACGCCAAATCGGTCTCGTGCAGCAAATAAGCTTTGTTCTTTGAGATTCCAAATCGCGAAAGCAAACATTCCGTTGAATTGGTTTACACAATTTTCACCCCATTCGCGGTAAGCATTGAGCAAAACTTCGGTATCCGATTGGGTTTTAAAAGTGTATTTGGATTGGAGTGCTTTGCGCAGTTCCAAGTAATTGTATATTTCGCCATTAAAAACCATGACATAGTTCTCGCAATCGCTAAAAAAAGGTTGGTTCGCGCCTTCAGACAAATCAATGATACTTAAACGGTTATGACCTAGAGCGATTTGACCTTCTATTTCCCAATCGGCGGTAAAATCGGGACCGCGATGCTTTTGGGCTTCGAGCATTTTCAGGATAGTCCACTTATTGGCTTTTGGCCCAATGATTCCGGCAATTCCGCACATCTTATAAAGTCGTTGTTTTTAAAAATTGAGACACTATAAATTCTTCAGTCATCGCCATCGATTCATAAGTAGCACCGGCAATGTGCGGTGTGATGATGATATTGTATTCTTCGGTAGCCAATTCGACCAAAGGATTTCTTTTTAAATGTTTTTTATTGAATTCATCTTGTAAAACATCGGTAGCAACGCCGAATATTTTATTTTGTTTGAGCAATTCAGCTACCCAATTTTCATCCCAAACATTCCCACGAGAAGTGTTGATTAGCACCGCGTTTTTTTGACAATGTTGTAATAATTCCATATTGACAAAATTTTCATTTTCAGTGTTGTACGGAATATGAATGCTGATAATCTCAGCCCAAGCAAAAAGTTCCTGTGGATTGGAAAAACTTGTATAGTGATTGGTTTGAGCTACTACATCAAAATAGC
>JBDLVY010000276.1:0-3338 GCA_039804545.1 Bacteroidota bacterium
AAAATTGGCGTATTGAAATCATCATTCATTGCATCGTAACATTGTTGTTTCCAAGTTGCGATGTCTAGGGAAGAAGTAGCGCTAGGTTGTAATTCTTTAACAATATCTAAACCTTCCATCAAACGGTTAAATCCTTTTTCAGCGGCTACAATTCCGTCATTGGTAAAATCCAAAATACTTCGATAATGCGCTTGCATCATAAAGAAACGCGCCACATTGGGAGAGAAAGCTTTGCTTAAAAACGGACTTCCGCCATGGTATATTTCGTCAGGTAAGATATTGTTCCCGGTTGATTTCGACATTTTTTTACCGTTGAGCGTCAGCATGTTGGCGTGCATCCAATAGTTTACGGGACTATGACCGGTACAAGCTTCATTTTGGGCAATTTCACATTCATGGTGAGGGAATTTCAAATCCATTCCGCCACCGTGAATATCAAAGGTTTCCCCCAAATATTTAGTGCTCATAGCAGTACATTCTAAATGCCAACCCGGAAAACCAATTCCCCAAGGAGAAGGCCAACGCATGATGTGTTCGGGTTCTGCTTTTTTCCAAAGGGCAAAATCTTGTGGATTCTTTTTGTCACTTTGTCCGTCGGTATCACGAGTATTGGCTAACATTTCGTCGATATTTCGACCACTCAGTTTGCCATAATGGTTGGTTTCGTTAAATTTTACCACATCAAAATACACCGAACCATTAGTTTCATAAGCAAATCCTTTATCGATAATTTGTAATACGATTTCAATTTGCTCAATAATATGGCCGGTTGCTGTAGGTTCAATACTTGGCGGTAAAAAATTAAATTGGTTTAAAACATCATGAAAATCAACAGTGTAACGTTGTACGATTTCCATAGGTTCCAATTGCTCAACACGTGCTTTTTTTGCAATTTTATCTTCACCATCATCTACATCATCAACGATATGACCAACATCAGTAATGTTACGAACATAGCGTACTTTGTATCCTAAATGCAATAGGTATCTAAAAATCATATCAAAGGACATAAACGTTCTTACATTACCTAGGTGAACATTACTGTAAACGGTAGGACCACAAACATACATCCCAACATTTCCTTCATGTACAGGTTTGAAAAGTTCTTTTTCTCCCGAAAGAGAGTTGTATATTTTTAGGGTATGATTTTTATAAAGTTGCATTTTTTTTTGGAGCTATTTCCCGCTTTCCGCGCTACAGGGTAGCCAGCTGCAATCGGGGCTATTAAAAATTAGTTTCTAATCGAATGTAATCTAAGAATTCACGTTTGGTTAATTCATCACTAAATTTACCTCCAAATTCCGAGGTCACCGTACTGCTTTCAATATCGCGAATCCCTCTTGAATTTACGCACAAATGCTTAGCGTCAATCACGCAAGCTACATCTTTAGTACCTAAAACATTTTGTAATTCTTGTACAATTTGCATGGTCAAACGCTCTTGAACTTGAGGTCTTTTGGCAAAATAATCAACGATGCGATTCATTTTGGAAAGGCCAACCACAGTTCCGTTAGAAATGTATGCTACGTGAGCACGACCTACTATAGGAAGTAAGTGGTGTTCGCAAGTAGAATAAACTGTGATGTTTTTTTCAACCAACATTTCACCATACTTATAGTTGTTTTGGAAGGTAGACGAGCTTGGTTTTTTATTAGGATTTAAACCGCCGAAAATTTCTTTAACAAACATTTTGGCTACACGATTAGGAGTGCCTTTCAAACTGTCGTCAGTTAAGTCCATTCCCAAAGTAATCAATATATTTTCGACATCTTTTTTGATTAATTCTATTTTCTTTTCATCTGCTAAATCAAAGGCGTCATTTCTCACCGGATTTTGAGCACTGGTAGCAATATGATTTTCACCTAAATCGTCGTTAATCATTTCATTTTTTGTCATTAATTTCGCTATTAATTTGGGTTAAAAATTGGATGTACAAAGATAAATAATTATAATTAAATTGTTGCCAATACTAACAATATTTGATTTTTTTTCGTTTTTAACAGAATTATTTCTTAAAAATATGTAAATTTCGCACCTTATTAATTGTCTTTCGTAATGAAAAAAAATTACATCTTCTTTCTGCTAATCAGTTTATTAGCTGCTAATGCTGTTTTTTCTCAAGGTTCAACTTGTCCTACAGCGCAACCTTTTTGTGCTGCTGGAGCTGCATTGACTTTTCCTAACACGACAGGAACAGCTAGTTCTGGTACTGTATCTTGTTTGTCTACAACCCCAAATCCTGCTTGGTTTTTCTTGCAAATTGGGATTGCGGGTAATTTAGATTTTACAATATCGCAAACCAGTAATGGTGGTACGCCAATTGATGTCGATTTTATTGCTTGGGGTCCTTTTGGTGCACCAACCTGTAATCCTGCTGATTTATCAGGTGCTAACGAAGTAGATTGTAGTTATTCTACTGCCGCTGTAGAAACTTTTTCTGTTACTGGCGCTCAAGTTGGTGAAGTTTATATGGTGATGATTACAAATTTTGCTAATCAAGCCGGTCAAATATCGTTAACCCAAACTAACAATGGAGTAGGAGGAGCTGGTGCCACCGACTGTAATATTATTTGTCCACTTACGTTAGATGACCAAGTGATCTGTGTAGGAGGTCAAGCCATATTAACGGCTACTATATCAGGAGCGACTTCCTATCAATGGACTGGGCCAAGTGGTCCAATAGCAGGAAACACCCAATCGATAACCGTTACACAACCCGGAACTTATACAGTCGTAGTAAACAAACCAGGATGTGTGGCCAATTCTTCTGCTAGTGCAACAGTTTCTTATTATGCTCCGCCAGCGATTAATCCGCCGGCAAATTTGAGCCAGTGTTCTAATATTTCTACATTTAATTTAAATGATGCCATCGCTAATTTATTCAACGGAACCGGTCTTAATTCTGGTGACTTCGAATTAAGTTTCCATCTTTCTGCTGGTGATGCTCAAGATATTATTAATCCAATAAATAATTTATCGGCTTATCCGAGACCAACTGCACCCGCAACATGTACTACAATTTATCTTTCTGTAACGGATAATGGGCCTACATCGAGTGGATGTGTTTCTGTTTTTTCTTTTACTATTTGTAGTACTACTTGTTCGGCTGATCCAAATCCACCGGGTGATTTGACTTTGTGTGAAAGTAGTTTTGGAAGTGGTTCAGCTGTTTTTAATTTTGTTCCTCAGACTCCTTTGGTTTTAGGGACTAATTCTGCTGCTGATTACACGGTTTCTTATCATTTAAATCAAAATGATGCTGATTTAGATCAGGGAGCGATTAATCCAACAAATGCCTTTACTGGAACAAACGGCCAAATTATTTATGTTAGAATGGA
>JBDLVY010000277.1:0-3760 GCA_039804545.1 Bacteroidota bacterium
CGGGATTAAAAGTGGTTGTACCCTCAACAGTTTATGATGCCAAAGGTTTGTTGAAAGCCGCTATTCGCGATAATGATCCGGTAATTTTTATGGAATCTGAGCAAATGTATGGTGACAAAGGTGAAGTGCCGGAAGAAGAATACACTATTCCGTTAGGCGTTGCCGATATTAAAAGAGAAGGAACTGATGTAACTATCGTTTCTTTTGGTAAAATCATTAAAGAAGCTTTTATCGCTGCCGACGAATTAGCGAAAGAAGGAATTTCTTGTGAAATCATCGACTTAAGAACGGTTCGCCCAATGGATTACGATGCGATTATCAATTCGGTTAAAAAAACAAACAGATTGGTTGTTTTAGAAGAGGCTTGGCCATTTGCCAGTGTAGCTTCTGAAATTACTTATATGGTTCAGGAAAGAGCATTTGATTATTTAGATGCACCAATCCAAAGAATTACAACGGCAGATACGCCTGCGCCTTATTCGCCAACTTTACTAAAAGAATGGTTGCCTAATGCAGAAGATGTTGTTAAAGCTGTCAAAAAAGTGACTTATAAATAGATTGTTAGATCGTTAGATATTTAGATTGTTAGAAAATTCAATCCAAAAATCTAATAATCCAGAAATCTAATAATCTAAATACTTATATTTGAAACTTCATCAAACTAAAAAAGATGAAGTTTTTTTTTGCCCATGAAAAAGATATTTACCTTAATAGTTTTGCTTTTTGCTTTCAGCCTTTTTGCCCAAACGAAGGTGAGCGGAATTGTTGTTGATAATTCCAATGAGCCGATTCCTTATGCCAACATTGTTTTTAAAGGCTCACAAGTTGGGGTAGTTTCCAATGAAGACGGAAGATTTTATATTGAATCTCCTCAGACCTATACGGCTTTGATTGTTTCCTTTGTTGGGTTTCCTGATAAAGAAGTCAAGTTGACTAAATTGGTTAATTACGATTTTAAAATTATGTTGACCGAAGGCAATGCTTTAAAGGAAGTCAAAATATTTGCCGGTAAAACGTCTAAGAAAAACAATCCTGCACTCGATATTTTACGTAAAATTTGGGAACGCCGAAGAAAAAATGGACTCAAAATGTTCAAGCAATACCAATTCGAAAAGTATGAAAAAGTAGAGTTCGACATGAACACCATCGACAGCGCTTTTATGAAAAGTAAAATTTTCAAAGGCATGGAATTCGTCTTTAAAAATATTGATACCTCAAGTGTAACCGGAAAAACCTATTTGCCTATTTTCATCAACGAATCACTCTCAGATTTCTATGGCGATAATGAAGCCAAAAAAACCAAAGAAATCCTAAAAGCTAATAAAAATTCAGGCTTAGGAAACGGCGATGGCGTGAATATGTTTATCAAAGATTTGTACAATGATTTTGACATCTATGACAATTATTTGAATTTCTTCGACAAGAGTTTTGTAAGTCCGTTATCGCGAACCGGAATTGACGTTTACAATTATGTTTTAACCGATACGGCCTTCATTGATAACAAATGGTGTTACAACATAGTGTTTTATCCAAGACGTAAAAATGAACTGACTTTCAAAGGAGATTTTTGGGTAAACGATTCTACTTTTGCCATCAAAACCATCAACATGGCGGTGACCAAAAGCGCCAACATCAATTGGGTAAAAGACATTTATATTGAGCAAGAATTTGAGGTGTTAAATGATTCTGTTTTCTTGCCAACCCGAGATTATATGATGTCTGATTTCGCTTTGCGCAAAAAAGAAGAATCCAAAGGCGTTTATGGCAAAAGAACCACTTTGTACCGCAATTTTAAATTTGACGAAAAGAAACCAGAGAAGTTTTATAAAGAGGAAGTGAATTTTATTGACAATGAAGTTTATGCCAAAACCGATGAATATTGGGAAGAAAATCGTTTTGAAAAACTCAATAAAGACGAGCGGAAAATTTATGAAATGATTGATACGCTTAAAACGGTTAAGAAATTCAAACGGCTTTACAGTTTGGTTTCTATTTTAGGAAGCGGTTATATTGAAATTCCGAAATGGCATTTGGATTACGGACCGATTTTTTCTACCGTTGGATTTAATGAAGTAGAAGGTTGGCGTTTGAGAGCCGGCGGAAGAACGTATTTCGGACCCAATGATGCTTGGCGTTTGCAGGGTTACACCGCTTACGGATTTGAAGACAACAAATTCAAATACGGCATGTCCGGTAAATGGATGATTGATAAGAAAAACCGAATTATACTTTCTGGTGGCAATAGGCGAGATGTAGAACAAATAGGGGCAAGTTTAACCACAACCAATGATGTTTTAGGGAGAAGTTATGCCTCGTCAGGATTGTTTACCACAGGTGCCAATGGGAAACTGACCAATATCAATTTGAGTACTTTGGCAGCCGAAATTGAGCCTGTGAAAAACTTGACGTTCCAACTCGGATTTTCGTATCGTACGTTGGAATCTGCTTCGGATACTTTTAGTTTAAATTATTATACAGATGATACTTTTACCACCACAGCCAGTGAAGTAAAACAATCAGAGTTAAACTTACAAGTAGAATATACGCCTAAGCGAAAAACCATTGGGTATGGTGTCGAAAGAAGAGAAGTTGATAGTCCGTATAGCCGTTTCTTTATCAATTACAGTCAAGGATTCAAAGGGTTTATCGACAGTGATTTTGATTATCAAAAAATCCAATTGTACTACAAGCAGCCCATTATTATAGGCGCATTAGGTCGTTCTAATTTCACCATGGAATTAGGAAAAACCTTTGGGCAAATTCCACTAGGCTTAATGAGTGTTGTGCCTGGTAACCAGACGTATTTTATTATTCAAAATACCTTTAGCAACTTGAATTTCTACGAATTTGTAGCCGATGAGTATGCCACTTTCCAATGGGAACACAACTTTAATGGAAAAATATTTGCCCGAATTCCGGGATTGAGAAAATTAAACTTGCGCGAAATTGTGGGTGTTCGAGGAGTTTACGGAACCGTTTCCGATGAAAACGAAGCCATCAATGCTTCGGGATTAGTATACAAAGCACCTGAAAAACCGTATTGGGAATACAGTGCCGGGATTGGAAATATCTTCAAGGTTTTCCGTTTGGATTTTGCTTGGAGAGGCAACTACAGAAACTTGCCGGATACCGATAATTTCACCATCAAAGGTTCATTTGGGTTCTATTTCTAAATGGAAGTATTGTTAACTTTCTTGAGCGAAATCGAAAATTTACAGTCTGTTTTTATCTGAAAATCCCATATCTGAAAATGCAATAAATCGCGTGAAAGCCATCTCGCCAACTGATTTTTTTGCCTTCTTCAAAAGTTCGGCCATAATAACTTATACCCACTTCGTAGATTCTGATTTTTGGAATGCGCGCGACTTTTTGAGTCACCTCTGGTTCAAATCCAAATCTTTTTTCCTTTAATTTAATCGACTTTAAAACATCGGAACGAAACATTTTGTAGCAAGTTTCCATATCGGTTAAGTTTAAATTGGAGAACATATTGCTCAAGAAGGTCAAAAACTTATTTCCGATACTGTGCCAAAAGAACAAAATGCGATGTGGTTTTCCGCCCATAAACCGACTGCCGTAAACCACATCGGCTACTTCATCGACGATTGGTTTTAATAGGATGTTGTATTCTTGTGGGTCATATTCTAAATCGGCGTCTTGTATTACAATCACCTCACCGGAAGCTTTTTCAATGCCAGTGTGCAAAGCGGCGCCTTTACCTTTGTTTTCAGTATGTTCCAAAAAAACAATAGGCAAATCA
>JBDLVY010000278.1:0-2968 GCA_039804545.1 Bacteroidota bacterium
TCATTGAGCCAAATCCGAACCAAATCGCCATCCGGTGCTTCATGGTCACGGCAAGCAATGCTAATGACTTTGGTACCGGTTCTAAATTGACCCAAAAAACTATCGCTCTTGAACTTTTCTAAAATTTCACCATCACTTTTTTTATTCATTTTATCGCTATACTGCTTGGATGGATTTTCAAATTGTTCTTTTTCCATAATGCTCTTTTCTTCTTCCGGTTTCTTTTTGAGCAAGGAAACATTTTCTAACAGTTTGTCTTTTTTATCAAAAATACTGGGATAAGTTATTGATTTGGAAGAAGTGGGCGACACTTGCCCAGAAGGGTTGCTAACCGGCGCTATTTTCAAAGTCTTTTTAGGCGTTTCAAATTGTGAAAAACCTTTAAAACTAAAAACAAATAAAAACAATAAAGCAAAACCTGACCTCATTATAACTACTTTTTAAGAATGCAAATATCGATTAGCTGATTTTTATTACCAATTAACCAAACCTTAACAAATGATTAGGAATGATAACCCAATTTTATTTGGAAATTTGTGAATCCTAACGCCAAATTTATGCCAAAAAATATTTTAACTTCTATATTTTTAATATTATTAACGTTTCCCCTTTGTGCTCAGGAGAAATTCACGCTTAGCGGTTTGATTTCGGATGGAAACAACAAGGAAACACTTATTGGTGTCTCGCTTTTCATCACCGAAACAAAAACCAGTTTAACGACTAACGAATACGGTTTTTATTCCATTACCTTACCCAAAGGAAATTACACTGTATCCATCAGTTATCTCGGATACCAAACCCTTGAAGAAACTATAACCCTAACCCAAGATACCCGAAAAAATTTCCTGCTCAGGGAAAGCAGTCAGCAGCTCAAAGAGGTCGTCATTGTTCAAAACAACAAACGTGTAGACATTAGAAAACCGGAAATGAGCGTTAACAAACTCACCATTCAGGAAATTAAAGAAATGCCCGTGATTTTTGGGGAAGTTGATGTCATTAAATCCATCTTAACGCTTCCCGGTGTGACCAATGCCGGCGAAGGACAATCTGGTTTTAACGTCCGTGGTGGCGGTGCCGATCAAAACTTAGTATTGCTGGATGAAGCCACTATTTACAACTCTTCTCACCTGTTTGGTTTGTTCTCTGTTTTTAATCCGGATGCGATTAAAGATTTGAAATTATACAAAGGCGGCATTCCCGCAAGATATGGCGGAAGATTGTCTTCCATTTTAGACATTTACCAAAAGGAAGGCAACAAGAATGATTTTCACATGAACGGCGGTATCGGATTAATTTCGAGTCGGATTTTAGCCGAAGGCCCCATTGTAAAAGACAAAGGGTCGTTTGTTTTTGCCGGAAGGGCTTCGTATGCGCATCTCTTTTTAAAATTGGTCGACAATCCGAATTTGGCTTACTTCTATGATTTGAATACCAAGTTGAGTTATTCAATTAACGACAAAAACAACGTTTATCTTTCGGGATATTTTGGGAGAGATGTATTTCAACTAAACAACAGTTTCATCAATACTTACGGAAATGCAATCATTAATCTGCGTTGGAATCATTTGTTTTCGGATAAATTGTTCTCCAATATGTCTCTGATTTATTCTGATTATTATTACGGCCTTAAATTAGACTTCATTGGGTTCAATTGGGACAGCGGCATCAAAAACTACAATTTCAAATACGATTTCAAACACTATTTAACCGATAAGTTCAAACTCACTTACGGTTTACAATCCAATTACTATGATTTTAATCCGGGAAAAATTGAACCTACTTCGGAAGAATCAGGAATAAATGCAGACCAGTTGGACAAAAAATACGCCTTGGAAAATGCTGTATATTTAGATGCCGAACACCAAATCACTAAAAATCTCGCGCTTTCTTACGGACTTCGATTCAGCAATTTTCTGCGATTAGGCCAACAAACCTTGAATACTTATGCCAATGACCAACCGGTGGTTTTTAACAGTGAATTTCAAATTTATGAAAGCGCTGAACCTATCGGTACGGTGAGTTACGGCAAAAACAAAACCATTGCACAATTCAACAATCTTGAACCGCGTTTTTCTGTGGCTTACACTTTAAATGACGACCAATCGATTAAGGCGAGCTACAATCGCATGACCCAATATTTGCATTTGATTTCAAATACGCAATCGCCAACGCCTTTAGATGTTTGGGCGCCAAGTGACCAATATTTGAAACCACAGCTTTTAGACCAAGTCGCTTTAGGTTATTTCCGAAATTTAAAAGATGATTCGTATTCGCTTGAAGTGGAAACTTTTTTTAAGAAAATCAAAAACCGTGTTGATTATATTGATGGTGCCAACTTAATTGCCAATGAAGCCATCGAAAGAGTAGTGCTAAACGGCAAAGCCCGAGCTTACGGTTTGGAAGTTTTGTTCCGAAAAAACTCTGGTCAATTCAAAGGTTGGGTTTCTTATACCTTATCCAGAACTGAACAACAAGTTGCCGGCAGAACACCCGAAGAATCAGGTATCAACAACGGAAATTGGTACAAAACCGGTTTTGATAAAACACACAATTTAGCCATCGTAGGCAATTATAAACTGAATGAAAAATGGCGTTTTAGTTCCAATTTCATCCTGCAAACCGGACAACCGGTCACTTTTCCAACGGGACAATATGAATACGAAGGCATCACGGTTCCGATTTTTAGCGCCCGAAACGAAAACAACTTACCAACCTACCATCGTTTAGATGTCTCCGCGACTTTGACTCCGAGAAAAAACAAAGACCGAAAATGGCAAGCCGAATGGGTTTTTGGAATTTACAATATTTACAACCGACAAAACGCTGCGTCAATCACTTTCCGTCAAAACCAAGAAACCGGATCCAATGAAGCGCTTCGTTTGTCTATTTTCGGCTTGGTGCCGAGTGCTACTTACAACATTAAATTTTAGACCATGAAAAAAATATATTTTAGTTTGCTGATTGTTTT
>JBDLVY010000279.1:0-8610 GCA_039804545.1 Bacteroidota bacterium
CTTTTCGATTAGGATCGGGTGACAGAGTAGGATTGGTGGGAAAAAACGGCGCCGGAAAATCGACCATGCTCAAAATTTTAGCAGGAGATTTCAAACCTGATAGCGGTCAAATTGCCACTGAGAAAGAAGTGAAAATGGGTTTTCTGCGTCAGGATATCGATTTTGAACAAGGAAGAACCGTGCTTGAAGAAGCTTATGAAGCTTTTGTTGACATTAAAGTGGTGGAGAAAAAATTAGAACAAATCAACCACCTTTTGGTAACCAGAACCGATTATGAAAGTGACGAATATGCCCAAATTATTGAAGATTTATCCGATTATACCCATCGTTTCGAATTGCTTGGCGGTTACAATTATGTTGGAGACACCGAAAAAATTCTTTTAGGCTTAGGATTTAAAAGAGAAGATTTCGAGAACCAAACCGATACTTTTTCGGGTGGATGGCGTATGCGTATTGAGTTGGCCAAATTGTTATTGCAATCTAATGACATACTATTACTAGATGAGCCGACGAATCACTTGGATATCGAAAGTATCATTTGGTTAGAAGGGTTTTTGAGAAATTTTCCTGGTGTTGTTGTGATTGTTTCTCACGATAAAATGTTTTTGGACAATGTGACCAATAGAACGATTGAAATTTCTTTGGGGAAAGCTTACGATTTCAACAAACCGTATTCTCAATATTTAGTGTTGCGTGAAGAAATTCGCGAAAAACAATTGGCTACCCAAAAAAATCAAGCCAAGAAAATAGAAGAAACCGAAAAGCTAATCGAAAAGTTCCGTGCCAAAGCATCTAAAGCTTCGATGGCGCAATCGTTGATTAAAAAATTGGATAAAGTAGAGCGCATTGAAGTGGATGAAGATGACAATTCGGTGATGAATATTTCGTTTCCGGTTTCGATGACGCCGGGAAGAGTGGTGATTGAAGCAGAGTACGTGACCAAAGCCTATGGCGATAAAGTGATTTTAAAAGAAATTTCGCTTTTGGTAGAAAGAGGCAGTAAGATTGCTTTCGTTGGGCAGAATGGACAAGGTAAATCAACTTTTATTAAGGCCATTGTAAATGAGTTTAAATACCAAGGCTCGATAAAATTGGGTCACAACGTGCAAGTTGGTTATTTTGCCCAAAACCAAGCCGAATATTTAGACGGAGAAATTACGCTGTTGGAAACCATGACCAATGCTGCAACCGATACGAATCGTTCAAAAGTGCGCGATATGTTAGGTTCATTCCTTTTCCGTGGCGATGATGTAGAGAAGAAAGTCAAAGTGCTTTCCGGAGGCGAAAGAAACCGTTTGGCGTTGTGTAAACTATTGCTTCAGCCAATTAACGTGTTGCTGATGGATGAGCCCACAAATCACTTAGACATCAAGTCAAAGAATGTGTTGAAAGCTGCACTGCAGAAATACGAGGGAACATTGCTTTTAGTTTCCCACGACAGGGATTTTTTGCAAGGCATGTCGAACATTGTTTACGAATTCAAAGACCAGAAAATCAAAGAATATTTAGGCGATATCAACTACTTTTTGGAACAACGCAATGCCAATAATATGCGTGAGATTGAAAAGAAAGAGGTCGTGGTTGAAACCAAATCATCTACTTCGAAGAATCTATCTTATGACGACCAAAAGAAAGGCAAATCACTACAAAACCGTTTGAGCAAAATAGAAAGCCAAATCAAACAATTGGAAATCGATATTCAAAATGACGACAAAGAATTGGCGTCTAATTATGACAAACACATTGAAAACGCTCATTTCTTCACCGCTTACAACAAAAAGAAAGCGGAATTAGATAAACTCCTTGAAGATTGGGAAGTGGTGCAAGGTGAGATTGATAATTTGTAGTTTATTTAAACGGATGTCGCTGTTGCCAAACTAAAGTTGGTTCTAATTGTGGGAATATTTTCGACATGAATTGGTTGACCCATTTATTGGTGTGGTAAATGAAACCAGACATTAAAATAGGTTCAGCGCCAATAGAACTCTTGATTTCTAATGCCGTTCTACCGAAGATGATTTTCTCAAATCGGTTTTCGATACCAAATTGGGTCATGTTATACAGCATGTTCAAATACAACATTTTCTCCTTTTGAATTTGGTCATCATAACCTAAGAAATAAGTTTCCAATACATTGCCATTCAAAAGTAGCGTGTGAAAGCCGACCAGTTTTTCGTTTAGAAAGTAACCCACTAATTTAAATCGGTCACCACATTGTTTTTTAAAAGTAGAGAAATGATTCTTGCCTAAGAAAAAAGTATTGAATGGTGCATTTTTAGCCACATGATGATATAGTTCGTAAATGCGCTCTTCTTGCTCAATAATTTGTTCCAATGTCAATTCACTCAATATAATTCCTTCTGCTTTTTTGCGCGAACGTTTGTATTGGTCTCGGTATTTCTTGGAAAAAGCGGCAATATAATCTTCATGGTTTTGCCAATTTCTTTGCAATTCAAAAATCATATTAGGCTGAGTGTTGAACTCATAAATGTTGGAAAACTGATGCTTCTTTAGTTCTTCTGCACAATGTTGGTAGAAATCTTTAAAGGAAACAATATGAATATTGATTTTTTGTTCTTTAAAATATTTGATAATAGCATTAGCGGAAGCTAAAAGCAAATCACAGATATCTTTATAATCAATGGTTTTGATGAATTCATAACCATTTTGTCCGGTAATCATATTATTGCCAAGGAACAAAACGTGAGAAGCAAAATTTTTGAACACAAAATTCCGAACATACGTTTTCAAACACCGGTCTCTATCTCCAAAGGATTCCAGTTTATTCAGGTTAAGGTATTGTGCCAATGCCACGCCGATGAGTTCTTTTTTTTCGAATATACCAATGTAAAAGCACTCCATATTGGTTGGCGCTGAATCTTCGAGTACTTTTAAATAATGGCTTTGCAAGAAAACATTCTCCTGCGCGACCTTATCCCAAGTGTCGGGAAGTTGAGTTGTAGAAGAGTAAATTTTATATGAATGTGTATCCAAAGTAAAAAAAATCGCTCCACAAATGTAGAGCGATTGCGTTATAAATAAATGTTAAACTATTTCCAGCCGCAGATGATTGCGCCCATAATGGTCATGGAAATAATCCAATAACCGGCAGTTACAAGAATGTATTTCCAAGATTTTTGTTCGAATAAGGCGTTAATAGCACTTATTGGGAAAGCAATAAACAAGCCTGCAAAAAAGCCATGCAAAGCACCATGCTTAAAAGTTCTGAAAACATCACCATGCGTTTTCATTAATTCAACATAGCCGGAATCAGTGACTGTTCCGTTAAATAAGCCTAAAGCTCCCATTTGATGAATTACAATAGTGGGCATGATAAAGGCCAACATAAAAGAAAAAAGGATAGTCAATCCGAAAACTTTCAACAGGTTAGATTGTTTTGCTTTTTCTTCGGTCATTCCGGTTTCATTCATCCAAATAGTTCCGAAAACTTTTGGACTGTACCAAACAAATCCAACTACAAGAGTCACAAGTGCTGAGACTAAAACAGCGTAAAAATTAAATGGCATAATGTTTATTTTAATTGGTTAGTACATCAAATGTATAAAAAATATTTTAAAAACTTTTAAGCTACAAAAAGCAATATGAAATATTGAATTTCAGTCATTATTGTAAGATAAATACATAAAAAAACAAACAAGGCTTGTATTTCATCGATTATATTTGTTTTTAAACGACCTTTCTTATAGTTTTACAGCGTCATTAACCTCAAATCTAAATGATATGAAATCTATTTTTACTTATGTAGCGGTGCTTTTGGTTACGACCTCAGTATTTGCAGAAATATCTTCAACAGAAAAAAATGCTTTGATAAAATTGTACAAAGCTACCAAAGGTTCGCAATGGACCAATAAATGGGATTTAAAATCACCAACAACAACTTGGTATGGAGTGGAAATTAAAAACGATAAAGTTGTTGGAATTAAACTGGCAAATAACAATCTTATGGGTGTATTGCCTGCCGAAATTGGTGATTTGACTTCATTAGAGGTTTTAAACCTTTTCAGAAATGATATCTCAGGTGCTTTGCCGGCTTCTATTGGAAACCTTAAAAATTTGACCAAACTAAATTTGGCTTTCAACAAAATATCAGGTGCTTTGCCTGAAACCTTGGGAAGTGCAACCCAGTTGAAGTCAATTGAGATGCACATGAATAGATTGACAGGTGTTTTACCTGCAAGTGTAGGTGGTTTAACCAGTTTAGAAACGCTATCGTTGTTTAATAATGAAATTGAAGGTTCAATCCCAACGTCTTATTATCAATTGAAATCCTTAAAAGTATTGTTGTTAAACAGCAATAGATTGAGTGGTAAATTAGAAAAAGAAGTGTCAAATCTTTCTTCTTTGGAAACTTTAAGTTTATTTGAAAACAGAATTGAAGGACAAGTACCATTCGATTTAGAGAAATTGCAAAACTTAAAAGAAATGAATATTTCTTATAATATGTTTAATGGTTTTGTTTCCAGAAACTTGGCTAAGTTAGACACTTTAAATATGACCATGGTCAATGAGCAAGGTGTTGCTACAACTTTGAAAGTAAGTATAGATAAAAACTCAGCTTTTGCGGCTGATGAGTAATATGTTTTGTATTGGTTTTTTAGGAAAAGGTCTCAATAATTAAATTGAGACCTTTTTTTTATTCTGCAGCTACTAATTTCGAAGTGCTTCGGTAAATATAGTCATTGTAAATGTGTCTTCTGGCAAAACGACTTGGTGATTCTGCGTTGACCATCTTGATGTATATAGGTCTCAATACACCGAAGTATTCAAAAGAATTCCCGTCTAAGAAAGTGATATACAAAACACTGTTCTCGTAATAAAAGTCAGCGATATTAGTGCTTGTGGTAATTCGGGTATATTCGGCTTTGTCTTTTTCCAAAGTCTCTGGGGCAATACTTACCAAAAAGTGATAAGCAGCAATGATTTCTTTGCTTTTTCCTTCTGCCAAATGACGTTCTGCCTCATCTGCAATAGCATCCGGATGGCAATCCTTCATACTGTTTCTGTAAATGGTTTTCAGCTCTTTCAAAGTAGCTGTCTTGGTAACACCGAGTAACGCTCTGTACTCGACAATTTTTTTCATGTTCATATGGCTGAATGGTAATCTTTTAGGGTTTTTAAATTTTTTGCAAAAGTAGTTCTTTACTTTAGATATATAACTAGTCAATTGAAAATTAAATATTTTTTTAGTTTAAATAGCTTGTGTGTGTCGATTTTCGTTGTATATTTGCACTCGAAACAGCGCGGGATAGAGCAGTAGGCAGCTCGTCGGGCTCATAACCCGAAGGTCACAGGTTCGAGTCCTGTTCCCGCTACTAACTCAAAGCCATCCATTATTTGGGTGGCTTTTTTTCTTTAATACTGTTTCACATTTTTTAGCATGGAACAAAAACACAAAGCAGGCTTCGTTAACATCATCGGAAATCCAAACGTAGGTAAATCAACCTTAATGAATGCCTTTGTTGGGGAAAGATTATCCATTATAACCTCCAAAGCACAAACTACACGTCACCGAATTTTAGGCATCGTGAATGGAGAAGATTTTCAGGTTGTACTATCAGATACTCCAGGAATCATTAAACCGGCTTATGAAATGCAAAAATCCATGATGGACTTTGTAAAGTCGGCTTTTGAAGATGCGGATGTTTTGATTTATATGGTTGAAATAGGCGAGAAAGAACTTAAGGACGAAGACTTTTTTAATAAAATTATTCATTCTAAAATTCCGGTCTTGCTGTTGTTGAACAAAATTGACAAATCAAACCAAGAAGAATTAGAAGAACAAATAGAGCTTTGGAAAGCCAAAGTGCCGAATGCCGAAATATTCCCTATTTCAGCCTTGGAGAATTTCAATGTGAAAGAAGTATTCGCCCGTATTTTAGATTTACTACCTGTTTCGCCGCCTTATTATCCTAAAGATGCTTTGACTGACAAGCCGGAACGTTTTTTTGTTAACGAAACCATTCGTGAAAAAATCTTGTTGAACTACGACAAAGAAATTCCATACGCAGTAGAAATAGAAACAGAAGAATTCTTAGAAGATGAAAAAATCATCAGAATTCGTTCGGTAATTATGGTTGAACGCGATACCCAAAAAGGCATCATCATTGGTCACAAAGGTGCAGCTTTAAAGAAGGTCGGAATGCAATCACGTGAAGATTTAGAGAAGTTTTTCGGCAAACAAATCCATATCGAATTGTATGTAAAAGTCAATAAAGACTGGAGAAGTAATGCTTATCAATTGCGTCGTTTTGGTTACAACCAAAAATAATTACTCTTTAATAATATCCAAAAAAATGGTTTCGAGTTCTTCCATTTGAGTGTAGCCTTTCTCGCGAATTTGTCGTGCAATTGCATAGAGTAAAAACCAAATAATAACCATCACAAACAGCACTACAAAATCCATAAGCACGGGTTCATTGAGTGTGTAATTGGAATAAGCAAACATGCCGAATACAGTAAAAACTCCGGCGACTACAAAATGCAGAAACATAAACATCGTCCACAGTGTTTGATCGGGGCCAAATAATCCTCTGATGTGGGTTGCGTTTTTTTCGTTCCCTTCTTTTTCTTCTAATTCAATGCTTAAATGTGGTGACCAATAATGTCTTTTTTCTGCAGAAAAGGTAAACTGAATGTGATTGTTTCTCACTTTCATTAAGAAGTCAGTCGATTGGTTTTTTTGTCTGTAGTTAACAAATTTTTCTCGGACTTCTGCTATGTTTCGTTCGAGGTCTTTATAAAACCGAGGACGAAGTCTAAGGTCATGTTGGGTATCCATAAAAACATTTTTTTGGACGTTAATACGATACTAAAAGTAATAAAATAATTGAATTTGTGCTCTTTAATACTACCTTTGCACCATATTTAAAATGATTATGAACAATATTGTAGCGATAGTTGGAAGACCAAATGTAGGGAAATCGACTTTTTTTAACCGTTTAATCAAAAGAAGAGAAGCCATCGTAGACTCGGTTAGCGGTGTAACTCGAGATAGAAATTACGGCAAAAGCGAATGGAATGGAAAAGAGTTTTCAGTAATTGACACCGGTGGTTATATCAAAGGTTCTGATGATATTTTTGAAGGGGAAATTCGCCGTCAGGTAGAATTAGCGATTGACGAAGCTGATGCCATTATTTTCGTAGTCGATGTAGAAGAAGGAATCACACCCATGGATGCTGAAGTAGCCAAATTACTTCGAAAAGTAACCAAGCCAATCTTACTCGCAGTAAATAAAGTAGACAATGCGATGCGTGAAAAAGACGCAGTTGAGTTTTATAATTTAGGCTTAGGCGAATATTTTACAATTGCCAGTATCAGCGGAAGCGGAACCGGAGAATTGTTAGATAAGTTAGTTGAAGTACTGCCTGAATTGCCTGTAGTTTCTGAAGAAGAGGAACAACTTCCAAGATTTTGTGTAGTAGGTCGTCCCAATGCCGGAAAATCGTCTTTCATTAATGCGTTAATTGGTGAAGATAGATTCGTAGTAACTGATATAGCCGGAACTACCAGAGATTCTATCGATACGAGATACAACCGTTTTGGTTTTGAATTCAACTTAGTAGATACCGCCGGAATTCGTAGAAAAGCCAAAGTAAAAGAAGATTTAGAATTTTATTCTGTAATGCGTTCGGTACGCGCCATTGAGCATTCGGATGTTTGTATTCTTTTAATCGATGCCACTCGAGGCTTTGAAGGACAAGACCAAAGTATTTTTTGGTTGGCCGAAAAGAATAGAAAAGGCGTGATTATTTTGGTGAATAAATGGGATTTGGTTGAAAAGGATACCATGTCAACCCGTGATTACGAAGCCAAAATCCGAGAAGAATTACAACCCTTTACCGATGTGCCGATTATTTTTACTTCAGCTTTAACGAAACAACGTTTGTTAAAAGCTTTAGAGGAAACTGTAAAAGTTTTTGAAAATAGAAAACAACGCATCCCAACCTCAAAGCTCAATGACTTTATGTTGAAGTTAATTGAAGCCTATCCACCGCCGGCTTTAAAAGGAAAATATGTGAAGATTAAATATTGTATGCAATTGCCAACGCCAACACCTCAGTTTGTGTTTTTTGCCAATTTACCGCAATACGTAAAAGAACCGTACAAGCGTTTCCTTGAAAATAAAATCCGCGAAAACTGGGATTTCTCAGGCGTACCTATTGATATATACATCAGGGAAAAATAAATAAATAGAGTTTCAGACCATACTTATAAATTAGTATGGTTTGTAAATGTTAAATGTTTCGTAAGAAATTTTAACATTACATACTAAAATAAGAATTTAGCCGTTATTATTGTTTCTAACTTAATAACCGCTAAATTTTTTTTATGCCTAAATCTTTCCCTTTATTTTTATTCCTTTTCATTACTTCCATTTCATTTGCACAATCATCGATTACTCTTAAAGGAAAAGTGATTGATGAGACGACCAAGTTGCCTATCGAATCGGCTACGGTTTACTTAACTTCGGTCAAAGATTCTACAGTGGTTGATTATACCATTACCAATAAAACGGGTAATTTTAATTTTAAAATAAAAAAATCAGACAAACCATTATTGCTTAAGATTTCCTATATAAGTTATCAGGA